>JALZWJ010000175.1 GCA_023300065.1 Akkermansiaceae bacterium | reverse complement strand
AACAAAGTCTCCAGCGCCCAAGAAGGCCAAGACTTCGCCATCCTTACCCCAGAAGGACTACAAGACGCAACCCGCACGGACCTCGAGCGCCCCCTTCTCGAATGGAAACTCACCGGAACCAACCCAGGCACCATCAGCGCACAACTCGGACGCACCGCAGCCTCCCTCGCGGCCAAGTCCTCCCCCATCTTCCCCGCCGCCTCCTTCGAATATAAAGGCTCACGCTACCTTCTTCACAAAAAATGGACGGACCACCAAGAAGCATCCGCTATCGCAGAACAGAGTGGCGGGCACCTCGCCGTCCTCTCCTCTCAAGAAGAAGCCTCCTTCCTCACCGCCTACCTCAGCACAACCCTCACCTCAGGAGAAGGATCCTGGTTCGGAGGCGCACGAAACGAATCGAACCGACAAATCTGGGAAACTCCCACCGGAGAAATCTTCACCTTCCACCCGTGGCTTCCTGACCAACCAAACGACCTCGAAGAAAACGAAAACAGCCTCGAATACCGAGACAACTCCGAAGGCGGAGGAGCCAGAGGCTTCAATGACGCCTCTCCCCACAACAATAACCTCTTCCTCCTCATCGAGTGGTCGCATCCCACTCTGCGTAACATGCCCAAGGCCTCAGACCTCCAAGCTGATGACGAAAAACTCCTCAGCGCCCTCGAAGAAGTCCGCCAAAAAACCCGCGACAAACACGGCAGAAAATACCGTAAATTCCGCCGCTCATACGACGAAACCATCCAAGACTTCCTCGACAACACCATCAGCGATATCAACAACGAAGAACGACTCAGCGGCCCCGTGCGTGCCGTCATCGTCGAAGGGATCAAAGAGTATAAGGACAAAAACGAGCTCCCCGACTCACTCCCCAAAGCAGCCCCAAACGCCCTGAAACGTAGACTCGATGTTGCCAAAGAAGAGTCCAAGTCCATCAAAGAGCAATACGATGAGGATTATAAGAAAGCGAAAGAAGAGCACCTTGAAGCCCTCATCGATGCTGCCGACGACGCCATAAAAACAGGCGCAGTCCTGCAAGGTGAAATTTTCATCCTCGAACACAAGGCCATTGAAAAAGACGGCAACCGCTTCCAAAAAATCATGGACCGGGAAAAAGTCCCCCTCCCAGAAAAACCCGAAGAGGAAGAGAAGGAAGAAAATGGAGAATAAAATCTCCCCCCTCGAAATCCCAGCTACCGCTTGCGCCTCCCCCTTGCCGCGCTAACCTCGCGGCGTGCCAAAGAAAGCTGATTCCAAGTCCCAAAAGAACACCATCCGCATCAGCGGCGCCCGTCAGCATAACCTAAAGAATCTCGACCTAGAGATTCCCATCGGTGAACTCACCGTCATCACTGGTCCCTCCGGCTCTGGAAAATCATCCCTCGCCTTTCACACCCTCTACGCCGAGGGCCAGCGGCGCTACGTCGAAACATTCTCTCCTTACGTCCGGCAGTTCTTCGACCGCATGGATAAGCCCGATGTTGACCGGATCGATGGCATCCCGCCCGCCATCGCCATCGAGCAAAAAAACACGATCCGCACCACCCGTTCCACCGTCGGCACCCTCACCGAGGTCAACGACTACCTCAAACTCCTCTACCCTCGCCTTGCCACCGGCTACCACCCCCAAACCGGCGAAGAAGTCTGCCCAGACACCCCCGCCTCCATCCTCACCCATTGTCTCCATCACTTCGGCGACCAACAAATCCTCGTCCTCTTTCCCATCCCCGTCCCACAAGACACCAAACCCGCCGACCTCTTCCCCTTCCTCAACTCCCAAGGCTACCTCCGCATCTTCCTAAAAGGTGAAATCATCCGCACCGACTCCCCCCCCGAACTCAAAAAACTCCCCACCGAAGTCTGGATCATCCAAGACCGGCTCAAAGTCACCTCCCGCAACAAATCCCGCCTCACCGAATCCTTCGAGCAAGCCCTCACCCTAGGAAAAGGCCAATGTAGCGTGACCGTCCCGGTCACTTCTCAACCAAGCCCCCCAACCAAAACCAAAACCAAATCAAAAGTCACAGTCACAACCTTCTCCACCTCCTGGGCTCCCCTCGTCAAGCCCACCTCCTCCCTCTTCTCCTTCAACTCCCCCCTCGGAGCCTGCAACAACTGCCGCGGCTTCGGGCGCGTCATCGGCATCGACCTCGAAAAAGCCATCCCAAATCACCTCCTCTCCCTCCGCGACGGTGCCATCAAACCCTTCCAAGGCGACCGCGGCGAAAAATGCCAGCTCGACCTCCTCCGCGCCTGCAAAGAAGCCGGCATCAACCCCAACCACCCCTGGAATGAACTCACCCCAGACCAACAACGCTGGGTCAAGTACGGCGAACGCAGTAACAAATCACCTCTCTCCTCCCTCGACCAATCAGAATCCCTCGCAAACGAAGGCCGCTGGTATGGCATCCAAGGCTTCTTCGACTGGCTTGAAACCAAAGCCTACAAAATGCACGTCCGCGTCTTCCTCTCACGCTACCGCGCCTACACCGAATGCTCAGATTGCCTAGGAACCCGGCTCCAGCCAGACGCCCTCCACTTCAAGATCCTCGGCAAAACCCTCCCCGAACTCTGGCACATCCCGCTCGACCAACTCCTCTTCTTCTTCGAAGGAGTCGCCACCTCCCACGCCCCCCTCGACAAAACCACCAACCTCGTCCTCACCGAGGTCACCTCCCGCCTCCAATACCTCTGCGAAGTCGGCCTTGGTTACCTCACCCTAGACCGCCCCGCCCGCACCCTCTCCGGCGGAGAAATCGCCCGCGTCAACCTCACCACCTGCCTGGGCTCTGCCCTCACCCAAACCCTCTTCGTCCTCGATGAACCCACCGTAGGCCTTCACGCGCGCGACATCGACCGCCTCACCAAAGTCATGCACGACCTCCGCGACAAAGGGAACACCCTCGTCGTCGTCGAGCATGATGAAGCCGTCATGCGCCACGCCGACAACCTCATCGACATGGGGCCCGCCGCCGGCGAAGCCGGAGGCCAAATCGTAGCCTACGTGGCAGGGACCTCCAGCCTCCAAGCCCCCTCAACATTCAAAAAACATCCCAACTCCCTCACCCTCCCCTACCTCCTCGGTAAAAAACAAATCCCCCTCCCCAAGTCCCACCGCAAACCAAAGGCCCACCTCTCCATTAAACGCGCCTCCGCCAACAACATCAAAAACCTCTCTCTCGACCTTCCCCTTGGCATCTTCGTCTGCCTCACCGGCGTCTCCGGCTCTGGAAAATCCTCCCTCGCCCACCCCATCATTTTTAACAACCTCGCCCGCCACTTCGGCATCACGATCGATGAGGCCCCCGCCCCCGCCGACCTCACCGGCATGGAAGAAATCAATGGCGTCCAACTCATCGACCAATCCCCCCTCTCAAGAACTCCCCGCTCCACCCCCGCCGTCTTACTAGGCGCGTTCGAGCACCTCCGCCAACTCCTCGCCCAGACCCCCGCCGCCAAAGTAAACGAACTCACCCCCGGCTACTTCTCCTTCAACTCCGGCCCCGGCCGCTGCCAACGCTGCGCCGGAAACGGATTTGAGAAAGTCGAAATGCAGTTCCTCTCCGACCTCTTCCTCACCTGCCCCGAGTGCAATGGCACCCGCTTCACCCGCGCCGCCGAGGCCTACAAATACCACGGCAAATCCGTCGTCGACTTCCTCCGCCTCACCGCCTCAGAAGCCATCACCTTTCTCGAAGACATCGAGGGACTCACCAATAAGGAAAACTCCCTCCTCACCAAAACCCGCCGCGCCCTCACCCCCCTCGTCGAGACCGGCCTCGGCTACCTCCGCCTCGGCCAACCGCTCAACACCCTCTCCGGCGGCGAGGCCCAGCGCCTCAAGCTCTGCCAACTCCTCACCTCCACCACCGGCAGCGTCAACTCCCTCCTCATCCTCGACGAGCCCACCACCGGCCTCCACTTCGTCGACATCGAGCGCCTCCTCACCGTCTTCCACCGCCTCGTCGACGTCGGCTACTCCCTCCTCATCATCGAGCACCAAACCGACGTCATCAAAAACGCCGACCACATCATCGAGATCGGCCCAGAAGCCGGATCCAACGGCGGAAAAATCGTCTTCCAAGGCACCCCCAAACAACTCACCAAAAAGAAAACCCACACCGCCAAAGCATTAAGTGGCGTGACCGTCCCGGTCACTTCTCAACCAAGCCCCCCAACCAAGCCAAAATTAAAGCCCCACAAACCCGAAATCAAAATCTCAGGCCTCCGCCACCACAACCTAAAAAACATCGACGTCACCATCCCGCACAACGAATTTGTAGTCGTCTCCGGCCTCTCCGGCTCCGGCAAATCCACCCTCTCATTCGATGTCATCTTTGCCGAGGGCCAGCGCCGCTTCCTCGACTCCATGTCCCCCTACGCCCGCCAATTCGCGAGCCAGCTAGAGAAGCCCGACCTCGACCTCATCACCGGCCTCCCGCCCACCGTCGCCATCGAGCAACGCATCTCACGCGGCGGCGGTAAATCTACCGTCGGCACCGTCACCGAGATCTACCACTTCCTCCGCCTCCTCTACGCCAAACTCGGCATCCAACACTGCCCACAATCCGGCGAAGCCGTCATCTCCCAAACGCCCGAGGCAATCGGCGACCAACTCGGTAAACTCCTCAAAAAGCACAAAACAATCCGCCTCCTCTCCCCCGTCCTAAAAGCGCGCAAAGGCTTCCACAAAGAATACGCCACCGCCGCTCAAAAAGCCGGCTTCGAGGAAATGTTCATCGATGGCCAACTCATCGAAACTGCCGACTTCCAGCCCCTCGCCCGCCACAAAGCGCACGACATCGACTTCGTCATCGCCACCGTCTCAAAAGGCGATGAGGACATCAACGCCCACCTCGCCCTCGCCCTCCAATACGGCAAAGGCACCTTCCGTGTCCTCACCGGCAAAGGGCAACTCACCACCTTCTCAACCCAACGCGTCTCCGCCACCACCGGCGAATCGTTCGAGGAACTCGACCCCCACCACTTCTCCTTCAACTCCCCCCGCGGCTGGTGCAAAACCTGCCGCGGCTACGGCCACATCACCAGCCGCAAGCTCG
>JALZWJ010000174.1 GCA_023300065.1 Akkermansiaceae bacterium | reverse complement strand
GATCATCACCACCAGTGACTTCAAAAAGACCGCCATCGAATACGCCGCACAGGTCACCCAAAAAGTGATCCTCCTCAACGGCGACCGCCTCGCCAACCTCATGATCGAGCACAACATCGGCGTCTCCACCGTCCGCACGATCTCTCTGAAACGCCTCGACTCCGACTACTTCGAGGACAACTAGCCATCTCATTGAGGCTCCGGATGCTGACCGACCTCAGCAAAACAACTCATATGAACACTTGACTTACGTTTCTATTTGAGCGACATCAATCGTGACTCATCTGATGCAACTTTCGTTTTCACATCGTAAGGCAACCCAAGCTCTCGCTTATTTTGCCGAACAAGCAGGAGGAACCCTCAATAAAATGAAGGCTCTGAAGCTGATCTTTTTTGCGGACCGATACCACCTCCGCAAGTATGGGCGCTCGATTACGAACGACACTTATTTTGCGATGAAGTTTGGCCCGGTCGCCTCCGGTTGCCGGAATCTCCAAAACGGTCCTGACGAATACGGCCCCACCGGTGCCGATACTTACGCCAGTGACTTTCTCGATTGCTCGGCGCAACGGGACTACACAAGCCAGAAAAAAATCGATCTGAACGTCTTTTCAAAAAGCGACCTTGAAGCCCTTTCTTTCGCTTGGACCACCTATCAGGCACTAGACCAGTTTCAACTCGCCGATGAAACCCACCGCTTCCCCGAATGGAAGAAGCATGAAGCTGCCCTGGGCACTCCAGATGTTTCACGACGTCCCATGCCCTACTCTGATTTCCTCGAAAATCCGGCTGAAGATATTGATCCTATGCCGTCTCTGAGTTCCGAAGATCAGGCTGATCTCCGAGATGAAATCGCCGAACTCCACGCCATCGAGGGCGTGTGGTCCTAGCCATTAAGTTGACACCCTTTCTGTGGGTATGGAGATCCCATTCGATATCAAATTCACCCTCCGCCGAGGAACCGTCTACTACCTCCAGCACCGCGGCCTCAGCTCATCGGAACCGCACTACTTCATCGTTCTAAATTCTGCTCCGATGGAGCAGCGAGTCATCCTGATGTCGGTCTTCACCTCGCAAATCGAGAAACAAGAACGCGCAATCACCCGAGCCGGACACCGAGAAGAAACCCTCGTCCGGATTAATCCCTCCGATTATTCTGAACTTAGCAAAGACAGCTGCGTCAATTGTAATAAGGTCTTCTCTAAACCGCTTGCTGAACTCATCCAGAACTGGCCCAACATGGCAAAGAAGCTAATCGATCTCCCGGGGGATATTCTGGAAAAGATCCTGACAGGCGTAGAACTCAGCTCACTCGTCTCGGAAGAAGAAAAAGCCCTGATTCGCGGCTTTCGCAGGAGCGGTGATCTTACAAGAAACCGCAAAAGATAAAATAAACCATTGCCTCTCCCGCGAGTTCAACGAATCTACCCACACCAAGTTATGCACGAAGAAGTCAGCCTTACCCGCGAAGTCGACGCGATCCAAATCCCCTCCGGAGACACTATCACTCTGCCTGCCGGGACTCCGGTTGTTATTACTCAGACTCTGGGTGGAACTTACACCGTGGCGACCTCGGCCGGTCTTGCCCGGATTTCCTCGAAGGATACCGATGCCCTCGGCGTGGATCCTGAAGAGCAGAAGGAGAAGCAGGCGGAGGAGAATCGCCTCAAGGATGCCACTCTTGAAGAACAAGTTTGGCACCAGATGAAGCAGGTCTTTGACCCAGAGATTCCCGTAGACATCGTGAACCTCGGCCTCGTCTATGATTGTAAACTTTCCGAAGTGGGTGAAGGCACCGACGTCGATATCAAGATGACTCTCACCGCACCTGGTTGCGGGATGGGCCCCGTCATTGCGGCCGATGCACAAGCACGCATCATGGCCCTCAGCGAGATTAATGAAGCCCGCGTGGAACTCGTTTGGGATCCCGCTTGGAATCAGGAAATGATTTCTGAGGAAGGCAAGATGAAGCTGGGGATGATGTAATTCCCGGGTTAGCGAGTAGACGCTAATTTTTCCAAACAAGAAGGCCGAGGTGTTGATCACATCTCGGCCTTTTTTATTTACGGCTCTGGGCCTTACTTTTTCAATGACTCTTCACTGAGGAGAACCATATCAAGCGCATAGCGGGTCTTCTCGTTGGTGACTTCACTCAGGAGCGACCTCGTGGTGCTTGCTAATTTGCGGAGAATCGCGGGATCGCGGGACTCGGACGCTCCCCACTGCGCGAATTCGGCAAAGACACAAACTGCGGCAAAGTCACTTGAGACTGAGGCTTCAGCACGCGGCATTGTTAAAAGAGGGAGATAGCCCGTGGCGTGGTCTTCCACCTCTAAGTCTAGCGATCCTACGAGTTCATACCCGGGGCGTAGCTCGATTTGATAAAGGTAAGTCTGCTCCCCCTGAATCACTCCACTCTGCGGCGTGGCGGATTTGCTAAGATCAAAGGAACCGAGGAGGAGCGCAGACTCCACACGTTCAGGGCTAAAATTTAAAGCCGCCCTTACAGAGGACTCCATCCCATTCATGATGCGGAGATTCACAAGCAGAAGGGCTTTCCCCTCATCCCACGGGCAGGGTCCAAGTTCGGTATAAGCTCCAACATTACCGACCGTAAGTAGCGGCGCTGAACTTAAGCCACCGGCATTCACCCAAGACTCAATTTGGAAAGACTCCGCCAAGGGGAGCGCGCCAGTCTCGGCGAGAGTTTTTTCTACGAAGGAGGGGTCGGCAGACTTCACATCGAGCGGCAGAACTTGAGAACTCCCGCCGCCTTGCACCGCCACACCGTTCGGCAAAACAGGCTGACTTGGCAAGGCGCTCGTCTCCCCACCATTTCCTCCGGCGCTGGCGACATCACTGGAGCCAGTGACCTTCGGCCCCACCGTCTCAAAACGAGATAAGCCGTAAAATCCTGCCACCACTACAGCAGCCACCCCGACCACCGCGATTAGAGATTGCCTGCGAGAACGCCGACGATGGTCCAAAATCAAAATATCCGCATCAGGACGGCGTCCCGCTTTTAAGATCTCCTCATGCCGGCTCTCCCCAAGCGAGAGGGTTTCGCCTTGAAGAGTCTCGTTCAAAAGACCCGCGAGCGAGCTGATGGCCGCTTCTTCCTGCGCCAAAACATCATCTTTCGCCAAGGCCGCCTCTACAGAAGAGCGGGAAGATGCGTCGAGTTCGCCGAGCGTGTAAGCCGTCAAAACGGAATCTTCGGGGCTAATTTTCATAATATTAAGCGGTTTGAGGGGTGAGGTTTTGGACGAGGTCGTCTGGTAAAAAGGTGCGGAGCCGCTTGAGGCCCGTATGGAGCAGGAAGCCCACGTTCCCAGCGCTGAGGTCGGTGACTTCACTAATTTCTTCATAGCTCAACCCTTGTTCAAATTTCAAAAGAATGACCTCGCGTTGATTTTCGGAGAGGCGGGCCAGAGCCTCATGCACTTGGCTCACTCGCTCCTGAATGTCTGCCCGCTCAGAAGGCGAACGTCGTCCGGAAGGCATCCGGGCCATTTGCTCTTCTTCGAGTCCCACAATCCGCCGCTCCTTGCGGATCACATCTAGGGCCCGGTTCCGACAAACCGTAAAAAGCCACGCCTTCAAGCCATCGCGCACTTTATCGACATCCTGTTGATAAAGACGGATAAAAGTATCCTGCACCACATCGCGAGCCCGGTCCACATCGTGCAAAAAAGTCGTAGCATAACCAATCAGAGGCGACTCGTAATCTACGAGGGCCTGTTTAATGAAGTCTTCCTGGATGGTGACCATGTCGTCGTTCCCTTTCGCCATTGAGGTGGTTAGTAGTGGATAAACGTTCCTTCGGCGATGTCTCTTAGGTTCTTTTTCTAGTTTTTCACAATTTCGAACGAGATGAGCAGCCTCTTGAATCCAAGGAACTACCTTGCTTTTACGGTTTTTTAAAAAAATACTTAAGAAATGTTAAAAATAAAGTTGACCAACCTTAATAATAAACCTTAACGTTCGTTCAGATATGAAAGTCCTCTCGCTCACAACAACGCTCCTCGCAGCACTCTCGCTCACTGCCATGGCGGAGAGCTACACGATCAAATCCGGCGACACTGTCAGCTCGATTTCTCGTAAGCACAAAGTATCGGTCGCCAAGATCATGCAACTTAACAGCATTTCGGAT
>JALZWJ010000173.1 GCA_023300065.1 Akkermansiaceae bacterium | reverse complement strand
CAACCCAGCCCTCAACCTTCCGTGTCATCCGCATATTCCGTGGTTTAATCACCCCAAAACCCACCCCCCTCAACCAAGCCCGAACCCTGAAGCCTAGCAAACTTCTCCCTCCCCCACCCTTTGACATCTCAAAATACCGCCCTAAACTCATCACAGTTTTGAGCGAAATCTCCTTCACCCCCTCCGCCCCAGGTTACTGGGCCGACGCCAACGTCTCCCCAGAAGACTGGAACTCCGCCAAATGGCAGTTGAAAAATCGCGTCTCCTCCCTCGCCGACATCGAGAAACACCTCACCCTCTGCGAAGAAGAGCGCGCCGGCATCCTCCTCACCGGCACCAAGCTCGCCACCGCCGTCACCCCGCACTACTTCAACCTCATCCACCCCACCGACCCAGACTGCCCCATGCGCCGGCAGGTCATCCCCCGCATCGAGGAAACCCACACCGACCCCTCCGAAATGGCGGACCCCTGTGGCGAAGACTCCCACATGCCCGTCCCCGGCCTCGTCCACCGTTACCCAGACCGCGTCCTCTTCCTCGTCACAGACCGCTGCGCCGCCTACTGCCGCTACTGCACCCGCTCCCGCGTCGTCTCCGGCGTCAGCGACCAAAAACTCGAAACCCAGTGGGATGCCGCCATCGAGTATCTCAAAAAAACCCCACAAGTCCGCGACGTCCTCCTCTCCGGCGGTGACCCCCTCCTCTTCTCCGATGGCAAACTAGAAAAGCTCCTCACCAAGCTCCACGCCATCCCCCACATCCAGTTCATCAGAATCGGCTCCCGCATCCCCATCTTCCTCCCCCAGCGCATCACGCCCGAGCTCTGCAACATGCTCAAAAAATTCCACCCCCTCTTCATCTCCATCCACACCAACCACCCGGATGAACTCACCTCAGAAGTCCGCGATGCCCTGGGCCGCCTCGCCGATGCCGGCGTCGTCATGGGGAACCAATCCGTCCTCCTCGATAAAGTGAACGACTCCGTCGAGGTCCAAAAAGAACTCGTCCAAAAACTCCTCATGTGCCGAGTCCGCCCCTACTACCTCTACCAAGGCGACCTCATCCAAGGCACCTCCCACCTCCGCACCGGCATCGCCAAAGGGATCGAAATCATCGAGGGCCTCCGCGGCCACACCTCCGGCTACGCCATCCCCCAATACGTCGTCGACGCCCCCGGCGGTGGCGGCAAAATCCCCGTCAATCCCCAATACGTCGTCGAATCAAATTCCGAACGCACCATCCTCCGCAACTACGAAGGAAAAGAATTCACCTACCCCGAATCTAAGATCACCAAGATCACAGTGTAATACTCTCCCGCATGCTTACTCTGGAGATCATCGGCTATCTTTCCATCTTCTTAATGGGGATGACTCTCGGCATTATTGGGGCTGGCGGATCAATTCTGACCGTCCCCATCCTCGTCTACCTCTTCGCGATTTCTCCCACCCTCGCCACCGCGTATTCGCTCGCGCTCGTCGGGGCCACCGCTCTCGCTGGCGGGCTGAAGCATCTCATCCACGGGACCTTTGATCGGGAGGCCTTCCTCATCTTCGGCATCCCCTCCATCGTCAGCGTCTACCTCTCGCGGCGCTTCCTCCTCCCCGCCATCCCCGAGAATTTGGGAACCTTAGCGGGGATTGAAGTCACGCGAGACGGGCTCATCATGCTCCTTTTCTCCACCCTCATGTTAGCGGCCGCTGCCCTCATGATCCGGGGGAAAAAGAACACCGAGGCCACGGACCAAAACACCGCAAAACCCCGCCACCTCATCGCCGCGGTCGAGGGCCTCGTCGTCGGAGCCATCACCGGCATGGTCGGCGCGGGCGGAGGATTCCTCATCGTCCCCGTCATGATCTGGCTCCTTAAGCTCCCCATCCGGGTGGCTGTCGCCACCTCCCTGCTCGTCATCGCCGCCAAGTCCCTCATCGGATTTATCGGCGACCTACAAGGACCACAAGTCATCGACTGGGGATTTCTCCTCGGCCTTTTCGCCCTCTCCTCTACCGGGATTCTCGTCGGCTCCCGCTTCTCAAAAAAAATCCCCACCGCCTATTTACAACGCGGATTTGGCTGGTTCATTCTCATCGCGGGAATCCTGATCATCGGCAGAGAATTTAGCAGCTAGAGGAAATCGGCGGCCCCTCCCATTATTAATCTTTCCTTGTCCCCAGCCCCTTGCTCTCTTGCGGGGACAAATGACCCGCCAAAAAGTGATCGACCTGCTCGCCATGAGCCGCTTTGCCAATCTCCCCACCGTTTGGTCAAATGGCCTCCTCGGCGCCTTGATCGGCTATGGCTCTTTCCAAAAGACAGGCCACGTCAGCCCGACCGACCTCACCTTGATCGCCCTCTCCCTCGCGTGCCTCTACCTCGGCGGGTGTTTTTTTAACGATTGGCATGATGTCGCCTTCGACCAGAAAACTCGCCCAGACCGCCCCATCCCCTCCGGTCGCTGGCCTCGCCAAACCGTCCTCATCTTCGCCCTCGTCCTCATGGGCGGCGGCCTCGTCTTAAGCGCCCTCGTCACCCCAGCCTCTGCCCTCTTTGCCGCTGGGATTATCATCTGCATTCTCGCCTACACGAAGTGGCACAAGGTCCACCCCGCCAGCTTCATCTTCATGGCTGGGGCCCGCGCCCTCATCTACCCACTCGCCGCCTTCTCCTTCCTCTCGTGGGAGCAATTCACCAACCTCGGCCCCGAGTCCTGGGCCCTCCTCCCTCTCCTCGCCCTCGGCCTCGGCGGCTACATCCTCGGCATCTCTCTCACCGCCCGCGCCGAAACCTCAAAGGACCCCCTCAGCGATATCGCCAAGACCTTCCCCATCCTCTGCCTCTGCGCACCCATCCTCTTCTTCTCCGGCCCGCTCCTCCTCCAAGTCCCCAAAGCCGCCATCATCCCCCTTGCCCTTTTCGTCCTCGTCCTCGCGATCACCGTGCGGAAACTCCGCAGTAACCATGATGTCGGCGCTTTTGTCTCCCGCACCCTCGCCGCCATCCCCCTCGTCGACTTTCTCATCGTCTTCGTCCTCGCCCCTCACTTCATCTTCTGGATCATCGTCCCCCTCCTCTCCCTCTCCGCGCTCGGTCTTCAAAAAATCGCTCCCGCCACCTAAGTAAAACCATGCTCCTCGCCATCGAATCCTCCTGCGACGAAACCGCCGTCGCCATCATTCGCCGCACTGAAAACGGCGTGGAATTACTCACCTCGCTCATCTCCTCGCAGATCGAGATCCACCGCGAGTTCGGCGGCGTCGTCCCCGAGGTCGCCTGCCGCAGCCACGCCCAGATCATCCGCCCGCTCGTCCAGCAAGCGCTCGATGACGCCGGGGTCACACTCGCTGACATCACCGCCTTCGCCGCGACCCGTGGCCCCGGCCTCGCCTCCTCCCTCCTCGTCGGCCTCGCCTACGCCAAGGGCCTCGCCGCCGCCTCCGGCAAACCCTTCTACGGCGTCAACCACATGGAGGGCCACCTCCTCTCGCCCTTCCTCGCCGCCGGACAAATCCCCCCGCACCTCGGCGTCATCGTCTCAGGGGGCCACACCATGCTCATCGATGTCCAGGGCTACGGCGACTACCGCCTCATCGGCCGCACTATCGATGACGCCGCAGGCGAGGCCTTCGACAAAGTCGGCCGCATGCTCGAACTGCCCTACCCCGGCGGCCCCGAGATCGAAAAACATGCCCGCACCGGCGACCCCAAATCCTTCGCCTTCCCCCGTGCTGTTTTAAAAGACGCACCGTATAATTTCTCCTTCTCCGGCCTCAAAACCGCCGTCCTCTACCAGCTCCAAAAACTCCCCGACCCACAAGCGCACCTCGCAGACCTCTGCGCCTCCTTCCAAGCCGCCGTCATCGACCCCATCGTCAAAAAATCAATCCGCGCCGCCCAAGAAAAAGGCCACACCACCCTCACCCTCTCCGGCGGAGTCGCTTGTAACCAGGCCCTCCAACAAAGCCTCACCACCGCGGCCCACGCTGTCGGCTTCCAAGTCCAACTCACCCCACCCGCCCTCACCACCGATAACGCCGGCATGATCGCCTTCGCCGGCCTCCTCGCCTCCGAAAACCGCCCCCCAGATGACCTCAACATCGGCATCGACCCCAACTTCCCCTTAGCAAAGGCATAGCCGCCCCCATCGCATCTTCCAGGGCCATCAAGCTCGGGAAAGATGAACCACGGATCGCACGGAT
>JALZWJ010000172.1 GCA_023300065.1 Akkermansiaceae bacterium | reverse complement strand
TGAGGGGGATTTGGAAATCTGTGTTGAGGATTGGTTGGGAGGACGCAGGGCGAGACGCCCGCTCTCCATATTAGTCGTCGACGTTGAATCCTGCTTCTTCGAGGGCGAGGGTGGCAGCACCTACGATGCCGGCTTCGTTGCCGAAGCGGGCGGGGAGGATGCTGAGGTTTTCTTTGAAGGGGGGACTAAGCTGGGCTCGGAGGTGTTTATCGAGCGGGGTGAAGAGGAGGGGGCCTGCTTTGGCAACGCCGCCGCCGATGATGATGGCTTGTGGGTTGAGGAGCCAGCAGCAGTTCATGAGCGAGGTGGAGAGCTTTTGGGCGATTTGATCCCAGATTGCGAGGGCGATGGTGTCCCCTTGATTTGCGAGGGTGGCGAGCTGTGCTGGCTCGCATTCCGACCGTTGTTTTGTCTGCCCTGCTTTGGTGTAAGCGGCGTAGGCTAAGTCGGTGATTTGTTGGTTACCCACGTAATCTTCTAGGGAGCCGTGATTTCCATAAGCACCAGCGGGGCCTTGGTAGTCGATGGATGATTGGCCGAGTTCTCCGGCGACGAAGTTCGCGCCCCGGACCATGCGGCCATCGACCACTAATCCGCCGCCGACTCCGGTGCCGAGGGTGATGGCTACGAGATGCTGTAGGCCACGCCCCGCGCCGCGTTTCCACTCGGCGTAGGCCATGCAGTTGGCGTCGTTTTCGACGGTGACGGGGAGATTGGTGAGTTCGTTAAGCTCACGCTTGAGGTAGATTTTTTGCCAGCCTTTGACGTTGGTGAGATTGTGAACCATGCCGGTGGGGAAATCGACAAAGCCGGGCATGCCGACGCCGATGGCTGCGATGCCCGGGTGCTGGGAGCGGAGGTCGGTGATGGTCTCATTGATCTTGTGAATGAGTGGGGTGGCTGAGTCGAATTGCTGGGTCTCGATGCGTGGGGCCTCATCAATGAGGTTCCCGCGATATAAAACGCCAGTTTTTACGGAGGTTCCACCGAAGTCGATGCCAATTGCCAAGGGGGTGTCACTCATAAGATGTTTCTATGGTAGAAAGTTTAGAAAGCTCTGGGAACACTCATTTCTGGAAATCGAAGTTCGTGCGGCCGATGATCTGAATGCCTCGGAGGGTTAAGTCCGCCTTTTGATGGTGGATGGCGTCTAACCCCGCGCTGATGAGAGCGGCATCGCCTCCGGTCGCGATTACGGTGGGGGTCCCTCCAAGCTCCTCTGCAACAGCGGTGAGGATTTCACGAATCAAACCACGATAGCCGATCACGGCCCCGACCTGCATCGCGTCCTCGGTGCTGCGACCAATTGCGGAGCTTGGTTCCTCTAATGTGATGGAGGGAAGAAGGGCTGTTTTTTGATGGAGATAGTCTCGCAGAGAGGCCGTTCCGGGGGCGATGACTCCACCGAGGTAGGCGCCTGCTTCTGAGATTACATCGAAGGTCACGGCAGTTCCAAAATCGATCACGATGGCGGGGCCGCCGTAGGTTAGAAATGCCGCCACTGAGTTGGCGAGTCGGTCAGCTCCAATCTGGGCGGGGGCGGGGTAGTCGATCGTGATCGGGAGATCTGACTTGTAAGAAACGCAGTGGGTCGGGACTTGGAAATAGGACTGCATCAAGGTCGCCGCGTGGGGGACGACTGAGCAGATCGTGACGTGCGTAAATTTTTTACCGTGCAGTGCTGCGGTGAGGGTTTCACTCGATAGTTCAACGGTTGGGATCACGGCTCGCCACTTGGAAAGCTCGCCATCGTGATCGAGGGCGAACTTGGTGCGGGTGTTGGAGTTGTCGATGAGAAGGTGCACGACTAGCTCACTTCTAAGATCTCGACTTCGTATCCATCAGGATCCGTGATGAAGGCCATCTTGCGCTCGCCTGCTGCGAATTTTTCGCGCCAGCCGCCGGGCCAGATTTCGAGGCCGGCTTTTTCCAGCCCATCGCAGTAGTCGATGATGTCGCTCACGCCGACCGCGGTGTGCATGAGGTCTTCGGGGAAATCGACCTTGTAGTCGGGCGAGTAGGTCAGTTCGAGAAAGTGCTCATTACCGGGCAGGTTCATGAAGGCGAGTTCGTTACCTTGTGGGGATTTTTTCTGCTGGCCGAGTTCAAAGCCCACGGTTTGGTAAAAAGCGATGGAAGCGGCAGGATTTGAGACACGGATGCGGGTGTGGAGAAACTTGATCACGGGCAGGAGTTTGGCGGGAAGTGACACTGCTGTGAAGTGTGGAGTTGCGGGAGAGGGTGGGAAGGGGTAGAGATCTCCATCTTGAAGTCATTCAGCTGGACCCTTGCCCTGAGGTATTTGAACCCTCTGCGAACTTTCGTTTCGATCATCACCTTGATCTCTCTTTTAGGAGTGGCCTTTGGCGCGATGGTTTTGATCGTCGTTCTCTCCGTGCACAATGGCTTCGAGCGGAATTTAAAAGACACTCTCCTCGGCTTCTCTCCTCATATTTCGGTCTATTCGAATGATGGCCTGATCTACGAATGGGAAGAGATGGAAAAAACCCTTACACAAAAAGAGGGAGTCGAGCGGTCCAGCGCCTACGCTTTGGTCGAGGGCTTTGTCCTTTTAGATTCCAAGCTCTGGCAACGACCGGTGAGGTTTCGTGCCGTCAATACCGCGAACGAGGATCAGACAGGCGCGCTCCGCGATATGCTGGATCTAGAAAATTATCCTGAAAGCAAGGTCGATTTCAACCTCGCGATGGATCCCAGCGCCACAGCTCCGTCCTCTTTGCCTCCACCCCCACTACTTGATGGTGGGGATGTTGCTGTTCCAGGTTTTCCGCCTGCGAATGAGGCTGAAATCTACGGGGATCGAAATGTCGTGATTTCTAAGCAACTTGCCGAGGGTCTAAACCTCCGGCCGGGGGATGAAATCCGCCTCATCGCTGCGAGTAATCTCGATGCCGTGATGAAGGTTTATAGTGTTCCGGATCAACGCGCTTGGGATTTGTATCCGGATGTTTTTGAGCAATTTGAAGCCGCCATTAATGAACTCTTTGAAGTCGATGGAGATGAGGAGAAAGCCCCCGCAAAAGAACTTTTAGAAGCCTATCAGCTCATCGAAAGACTGATCCCTGTCGAGGTAGAAACACCCACTGGCCCGGTTATGACGGAGGGGGAAGAGATGCGCCCCGTGGAGCAACGCGAGCTGTTTTCCATTCTTGATCTCCTCATAGAGGCGGACCGGAAAGAGGATGGCTGGAGTTACTATCCCACCGGTTCCCAAGCTCAGCTCCTTACGAGCCTGAAGACTCTCCGCGAATTAGATTTAGAAAAAGCGGATAACGAGGGCTTCCGCGAGATCGAGAAATTCGTGGTGCCAAAGACCCTCATTGTCCAGGGTGTCTACGCAGATAGCCAGCGGAGCCAAGGACCAGACCTCTTCCTCCCGCTCACGATCGGGATGGAACTTAAGGGGCTGAAAGGTGGCGTGGAGTCGATCGGCCTCCGAGTGGACGATCCTTATCATGCGGAGGAGGCCGCGGAGGTTCTGCGAACAGCTCTGGGTGATCGCTGGATCGTGCGGAGCTGGATGGTCACGCATGCCCAGCAATTCCAACTCGTAAAGACGGAGAAGATCATGATGAGTTTCGCTCTCTCATTCATCACTCTACTTTCGGCCTTCAGCATCATGGCTGTCATGTACACCGTGACGGTGCAGAAGCGCCAAGAGATCGGTGTCATGAAGGCCCTCGGCGCGCGGCCCTCGCAAATCGTGCGCGTCTTTGTTTATCAAGGTCTCATCGTTGGGGTTGGCGGTGCGCTCCTGGGCCTCGCAATGGGACTCTTGGCGATTCGATATCGTGAAGGAATCGTGACCATTCTCCGAGGAGTGGGGATCGATCCCTTCCCGCCTGAGTTCCACGGCATGAGTTCATTGCCAGCTCACATTGAGTCAACTCAGCTCATCGTGATTTGTGTGGTCGCAGTCATTCTCTGTCTTTTGGCCGCCCTAGTCCCAGCTCTCATGGCGGCCTTCCGTGATCCCGCCAAATCTCTCCGTAATCTTTAGTCAATATGCTTCTTTGGATCGTTAAGGAGGGCGAAAAAGTGGGCCCTTTTGAGGACTACCTGCTCCGCGAGATGATTCGCACCGGAGAAGTCGAGAAGGAAACCCGCGTCTGGCATGAGGGTGCTGAAGGATGGCTCCCGGCGGGTGATATTTCAATTCTGGCAGGGGAGTTTGTCGAAAAAGAGGTCCTGCCTCCGCCGCTCCCGATGATCGTGACAATGCCTCCCTTTTTGGCTTGGCGCAGATTCGGGGCCCGGATTTTTGATTACTTCCTCTACCAACTCATCCTCGTGAGCATTTTACGAGCCTCTGGGTTCGACGTCTTTCGAGATTCTCCGACTCAGGGATCGAGCTGGCTCATCATGGGGGTTCTGATCCCCGCGATCCTTATGGAAGCTGCCTTGGTAAGCTCGATCGGGTTCACTCCGGGGAAGTGGTTGATGTCGCTGCGAGTGGAGACTCACCTCGGGCATCGCCTCTCCACGAGCTTGGCCCTGATCCGCACCATGCGCGTTTGGGTTCTAGGGATGGGGATGATGCATCCCATCTTGATGGTTCTGGGCCATAGCGTGACCCTTTGGTTTGGCTTGAAAAAAGGAGCTCCACTCTGGGATCTCCATAGTGGATTCCGGGTTCTGGGCGCTGTGGTAAACCCAGGACGCGTGATCCTCTACTGGGTTCTTCTAGCGGCCTTGATCGCTGGGTTCTTTGCTGTGATGTGGCCTGAGATCGGACCGGAGATCATGGAAGCATTGGCAGAGGTAGTGCGTAAGCAGGCGGAAGCGTCGAAGTGATTCTTGCTCCTCCGTCTCGGATTTCGTAAGACCCACTCGTGCCTGGAATAGTTTACTTTGATCTCGAGACCCAACGCAGCTTCGGCGATGTCGGGGGGGCTTCCAATAAGGACAAAATGGGGATGTCAGTCGGCGTGACCTATTCGACGGAGACTGAGCAATACCACATTTACGACGAATCAAATGTCGAGGATATGGTCGATCAACTGATCAAAGCGGACCTCGTAGTGGGTTATAATCACGTCCAGTTCGACTACCCAGTCCTGCAGGCCTACACGATTTATGACCTCGCCAGCCAGACCATCAATTGTGACATGATGCTCGATATCGAGGAAATCCTAGGTCACCGGCTGAAGCTCGATGCCGTAGCCAAGGCCTCGCTCAATGCCGGGAAATCAGCGGATGGACTGGACGCCCTAAAATGGTGGCAGCTCTATAAAAAGACTGGCGACCAAGTCCACATGCTCAACATCGCCGAGTATTGCTGCTATGATGTCAAAGTCACCAAAGAGGTCTACGAATACGGCCTGAAACACGGCCTCGTAAAATACGCAGACCGGAATGGGACGGAGCAGGAAGTGTAGGCATACTGCTGTAC
>JALZWJ010000171.1 GCA_023300065.1 Akkermansiaceae bacterium | reverse complement strand
ACACCAGATAACTGGGACCTCCGCCTCCACCTCGCGGAGCTGCACCACCAAGATGGCCGCCACCAAGCTGCCGCCTCGCTCATCAAAGACGGGCAGCCCCTCCCCGCGGATGAGGAGATCTGCCTCACTGCCGCTAAACTCCTAGCGACCGATGAAGTGGACCTCGCTTTAACAACCCTCGATCAAGTCATCTCCGCGAACAAAGCCTGCGCCCTCGCTTACCGGCAGAAGGCCGAGATCTACCGCGCCCGTGGGATGGAGGCTGAGGCCCGTAAAAACTACAACGTGGCCGCCGTGATCGACGAATCATTGGAGGACCCTGAATTTGAGGCCTGGCTCGATGACGCCCCTCCCGCGAAAATCGAAAAGACTCCCATCGCGGCCACTCATAGCACCCTCCCCTTTCTCCCTGACACTGCCAAGGTGGAAGAAGTGGAGCCAGATGACTTCATCGAAACCGATAGCGCGGTCGATGAGATGCTAGCCCAGCAAGATCGCCTCATCGATTTCTCCGACATCGGCGGAATGGAAGCGCTGAAGGAGCGCATCCGCATGAGCATCATCTACCCGTTTAAGAACAAGGAACTCTTTAAGAAATTCAAGAAGCGCTCCGGTGGTGGACTCCTTTTCTACGGCCCTCCGGGATGCGGAAAGACCCTCATCTCCCGCGCCACCGCCGGAGAGTGCGGGGCACACTTCATCAATATCTCTATCCACGATATCCTCTCGAAATGGATCGGCGAAAGTGAGCAAAAGATGCACGAACTCTTTGCCACTGCACGCCGCAAAGCCCCAACCATTATCTTCATCGATGAGGTGGATGCGCTGGGTGTCAAACGAAGTGATGCCGGCCACACTGCGAGCTTGGTCAATACCCTCCTCACTGAGATCGATGGCGCGTCTTCTAACAATGAAGACGTCCTAGTCATCGGCGCGACCAACACCCCGTGGCGGATCGATAGCGCCTTCCGCCGTCCCGGCCGTTTTGATCATGTCCTCTTCGTCCCGCCGCCCGATCTGGAAGCACGGGAGTCGATCTTTCAGATCATGCTGGAGGACATCCCGCAGGAAAAACTAGACTTCAAGAAGCTCGCCAAGGCATCTGAGAAATTCTCCGGCGCGGACATTCGCTCTGCGGTGGAGAAGGCCTCCGAGGCCATCATTCAAGAAATCATGCGAACCGGCAAAGAAGGCGTGGTGACCCAAAAGCAACTCCTCGCCAGCCTAAAAGCGACCCGCCCGACCACTTTGGAGTGGCTGGAGCAGGCCGCGAACTACGCGAGCTACGCCAACCAATCTGGCCTTTATGACGACCTCTCAGAGTATCTGAAAAACGCTTAGTCAGAAACTATGGTAGCGGGCTTCACGTCCATCTCCCAGGCCGTCAACAGCTTGGTGAGATGCTGAACCTTTTCAGGATACTGCGAGCTCAGGTCATTTTTTTCCGCGAGATCAGAGGCGAGATTAAAGAGAAGGACGGGTGACTTTTTGCCCTCGCGGACAATCTTCCAATCTCCTTCCCGAGCCGCGGACGCTCTCCCGAACTTCCAAAAAAGTGGCTTTCTCTTCAAAGCCTTTCCCTGCAGAGCAGACATCACATCGACTCCATCGAGCGATTTCTCTGCCGCAATTTCTCCACCCGCGAGAGTGACGAAGGTCGGGAGCAGATCCATCGTCAAAACTGGAGTAGAACACACCTTCCCGGAGGGCAGCTTACCCGGCCAATGAAAGATCCCCGGGACGCGGTGGCCGCCTTCAAAAACTTGCGTCTTATGTCCACGCAGCCCGCCACTAGAGCCTTGGGGCGCGGGGCCATTGTCAGAGCAGAAGATGATGAGGGTATTTTTACGCAGCTCTAGCTCCTCCAACTTCGCTACGATCTGCCCAATTCCCTCGTCCATCTCCTCAACCATCTTTGGGTAGACCTTCGCCACATCAACTTTCTGACGAGGCTGATCACGCGCGGACTTGCCGACCACGCGGAAGCCGGGAGTGGTGCGGTCTTGGTAAGGATAGTGAGGAGCACCGTGGTGGATGATTAGGCAGAAGGGCTGGTCCTTCTGGCGCTCGATGTAGGCGAGCGAATCACGCGTGATGAGATCGGTCGCATGACCGGGGTCCTCCTTCGTTTCATCTTGATGCCACCAGTCGAAGTGCCCCTCTTGATCGATGTGCCGGTGGTAGTCGACATTCCCTGAGACGAAGCCCTTGAACTCATCGAACCCCTGATGCACTGGGTTAAACTTTGCGGGGTATCCAAGGTGCCATTTCCCGAAGAGCGCGGTTTGATATCCCTGCTCTTTCATCGCCTCGCCAAGGGTCCACTCAGAAAGAGCCAGCCCCTGATCACGATGACTCTTTGCCGTGATCACGCCACTCACTCCACTACGCTGTTGATAGCGCCCCGTCATCAAAGCGGCCCGAGTCGGCGAGCAAACGGTGCCATTCGAATGGAAGTCCGTGCACCTCACTCCCGTCGCGGCAAGCCGATCGAGGTGCGGGGTTTTGATCGTCTCGCTCCCGTAACACGAGAGCTCTCCATAGCCGAGGTCATCCGCCATGATGAAAATGATGTTCGGCTTGGCGAAGGCCAGCGAAGGAAGGGCGAAAAGACCAGCAAGGGCTCTAGAGTTCATGCCAATGAGCATGACCACATTCGCCTAAGCGGCAATCCCCTAAAACACCACCTCGTCTTCGCCGAGGATTTGCACTTCGGTTTCGAGTTCTATGCCGCGTTCTTCGCGGGCCTTTGTTTTGATTTGCTCGATGAGGGTGAGGACATCGGTGGCGATGGCTTTGCCTCGGTTGATGAGGAAGTTGCCGTGCTCCAAGGAGACTTCCGCTTTACCGACGGAGGTTTCTTTAAGGCCCATTTCATCGATGAGGCGGCCGGCTCCGCAGGCCTCGGGGTTTTTCAAGGTGCACCCCGCACTCGCCGCTTTTGGCTGAGTGGTGTTGCGGTGGTGGCGGGATTCATCGAGCTTCTCCTGAATCGTCTCACGATCAGAGGGCTCTCCTTTGAAGGTCGCTTTCAGCGCGTAGTTTCGGCGCAGCTCTGGAACA
>JALZWJ010000170.1 GCA_023300065.1 Akkermansiaceae bacterium | reverse complement strand
CCGTGGCGCCTCGCCACTTGGCTTCGCGTGTTCAGCTGAGACTCGGAATGCGCGGCTTGGTTGAGAAGTGGCGAGGCGCCACGACTCCTTTTAGAGGGTCACGATGAGCTTCGCCGCCAGTTGATAAATGGGGTGTTCGCTCCGATCCGCGAGCTTGCTAGAAAATTCAGGAAGCCAGCTCAGATTGTCTTTCTTGAACTGCACAGCATCTTCCCCCGCGAGTGAGGTAAGAACTAAGAGTAAGATCGCAATATGATCGGGCGAGAGCGACTGGAATCCTTTTGGTAATTCCAAAAAACCATTATCGAGCATGAACTGGATCCGTCCTGCGATCTCTAGCTCTTTCTCCTCGAAGTAAGCGGCGGCACGTGCCGGAACCTTAGGATCAAGGATGAAGAGACGACAGAACTCCACCGCCGCGTCATCGAAGTCAGACTTATCCCATTCCTTCTCCAACAGCTCGGCACACCTTGGCTCGAGTTGTTTTAAAACGGCAGCGGTCGAGGGCTCCTGCAGGGTCGCAAGGAGCCCCGGATTCACCTCACGCGCGAGCAGAGTCGCGGCGAGTTGCAGAACAGCAGATTCAGGATTCATTCGCTTATTTTTTCGACCTTACAGACATTATCATACCAATTCTGTCCACCGATGAGCGGAGCAGGATTGATCGGAAGAGCGTCGTTAATATGGACGCCCCCACCAATGCCTCCGCGGGCCTTAGACCACCAGAGGTTTTTGTTAATATCGCGATCTGCGAGATCCTTGCTCTTACCTTCCGCAGGAGAAGTCTCCTTTGTCGATGATTCACCGACAATCCCATGTTCAAAGTGTCCCACGTGGTGGGAACACATCACCACCCTAGGGTGCATTCCTTTTAGAAAACGAACGTGGTTCTTAAAGCTCCCCATCACGCCATCTTCACCAGAACGGTAGGTGTGGCCCTTCGGACGGAAGACGGAGATCTCGACGGATTCCCCTTCCTTCACGCCCAACTTCGCACCGGTTTCAGGATGCATGAAGACGGGGTTTGTATGGATGATCTCCGCGGCATACTTCCAGTGACCGGAGCGGCCCTGGGTGTGGACGTTCCACTTAAAGGTCGAGAAAATGTAGCGATCATCGCCGAGATTCACGTGCTCAGGAACCTCATGGAAGACGGGCGCGGGACTCGCGTTTCCATCGGTGAGCGGTAGGCCTACTGCCTTCGCCGCTTCAGGGAAGATGGGGTCGTAGACATTGATGAGGCGGTTCGGAGTCGGGAAACCACGGACCGGCTTCCCATCCTTAATGATCCCGATCACTTTTCCACCCTTCTCGACAAGTCCACCCTCAGCAGGCTTCTCACCTTGGAGCCAGTTACTCTCGGCAAGCTCGGACTCAGTGAGAGGACGTTCATAAAGCTCATAATCTTTCTCGCGGGTCTTATCCTGCCAGATTCCCCGGCGCTTCAGCTCCTCCCATGAGATCGGAAGATTCTGATACCAATCTTTGTAGAGCGTCTCGTCATCGTCATACGTGAAGTGCTTTTCCATGCCTCCCCCGATCCGGCGGGCTAGCTCGCGGAACATCTCCGGCATCGTCTTCGATTCACCCTGCGGCTTCACGAGAGGTTGGCGGAGTCCGGTGTAAGGGATGAGGCCGTAGTTATTGGTCGAATGGTGGTCGAAGCGCTCCAGACTTGCCGCTTCTGGCAAGATCATATCAGCCAGCGCAGTTTGCTCACCGTAACCGATATCGATCGCGACGTGGAAAGGAATCACTTCCTCGTTTTTCAGCACATCTCGTACGACGTTCGCTTCAGGATACCCAAACGAGGCACCCAGCGTGAATGACATGTAAACCGAGACCTTTTGACGGCCCTCTAAAATGTATGGGTAGACCAGTTGGCCGACGCGCATTGAATACCAGTGCCAAGAAAGTGGGTATTCAGAAGGAGTGGCAAGTTCACCGTAGTATTTCTTCCGCCACTTATCAGGGAAGGCATTGACACGATCCTGAACCTCTTGCGGGAGCTTCTTGAAGGCGACTTCGTTAAACCCTTCTCCAATTCCCCAAGGCTGGGGAGTCGGTGCTTTTGGCTCAGGGAAAGAGAGCTTAGGCAACCCTTCCTGACCATACTTACCCGACCATCCACGGAGGGACGAGAGACAATATCCGCCCGGTTTCCCGACGCTTCCCACGAGGACATCGAGGGTGCGGATGAGGCGATCTGCCTGCATCCCGTTGTAGTGTTTCGCACTGCCACGATTCGACATGGAGCAACACGCAGGCGCGGCTTGAGCAAACTCGATCGCGATCCGCTTGATATCGGCAGCCGGAACTCCGGAGAGTTTTTCGGCCCACTCTGGAGTGTAGTCTGCGACCTGCTTGCGGAGGTCATCGAGCGAGTAGTTTGACCAACGTTTCCAGAAGGTCTCATCCTGCAGACCTTCCTTCAAAATGGTGTGAATCATGGCACCGGCGACCGCACCATCGGTGCCTGGCATCACAGTGTGGAATTCATCAGACTTACTAGCCGTCGCAGAGGGACGGACTTCGAAGGTCACCAGCTTAGCTCCTTTTTCAACGCGAGCATTCTGGAGGCGGTGCGCCATGAAAAGGCCACCCTGATAAGCTTCGTAAGGATTGCCGCCAAAGTTGACGACATACTTGGTATTCGCCAAATCCTGAGTCTCCCACTCGAACTCACGCCCGTAAAATGACATGAGCGGAGCCCGGCGATTTGAGGAACAAATGGAACGTCGATTGAGACGATGCGGGGTTCCGAAGGCGTTGGTGAAGTGCTTTGTCACCCCCTTCGTTTTATCACGGCCGTAGTGGAAGACGAATTCCTCCGGCACGCCGTTTTCACGGAGCGGCTTCAGCTTCGCAGCTAACTCATCATAAGCTTCCTCCCAGCTAATGCGCTTCCACTTCCCTTCCCCACGTTTCCCAACTCTCCGCAAGGGATAGAGGATGCGCTCAGGGTAGTAAGTGTAAGAAATCATCCCCTGAGCCTTCGAGCAAATGTTGCCCTCAGAGTTCGGATCGAGTGGATTCCCTTCGAGTTTACGGACGATGCCGTCTTGCACCCAGCCGATGACACCGCAGTGGTTCGTGCAGGCGAAGCAGATCGTAGGCGTGGCTTTCGCCTTCGTGTAATCGAGGCGGCCTAGGGAGCTTACGGCCCGTGACGTATTGGCATTCTCAGCACGCACCGCAAGGGGGGAAAGCCCTCCAGCCAAGAGAGCACTGCCAAGTTTAAGAATGGAACGACGATTGAAGTCAGACATTAAATAAAGGGGTTATTTTTTAAGGTTGTTTTGCTCGTAGGTCACATCCTCGTCCTTTGGGTCGAGTTGGATTCCAGTATTGGCCTTCGCTTCCATCCACGGTTCATGGCTCACGTAGAGGACCGAGGGATTTGTCCCAGCCTCCGCCTTCCAAGCCTTCGCCTTCTTTTTGTCAGCGAGCTTTGCAATGCGGGATTCTGGGTCATCCAGATCACCAAAAACGAGAGCATCGGTCGGGCAGTTCGAGACACACGCAGGATCCATTCCCACGTCCGTGCGGTGGGTGCAGAAATCACATTTTTCAGCGACTTCCTTTTCAACATTGATCGAGATCGCGCCATAAGGGCAGGCCTCGATACATTCCTTCTCAAGGTCACAGCGACCTTCATCCACATAAATCCGGCCATCTTTCTCCTTACGGATCGCCTTAGAGGGGCAAGCCTTCAAACAAGGCGCATCCACACAATGCATGCAGATCATAGGAGCAAAGGCTAATTGCTTGTCTTCCGGCTTTTCCAAATAACGGACCCGCATCCGGAAATTCCCCAAAGGAACCTCGTTCTCAGTCTTGCAAGACACAGAGCACGAGTGACACCCGATGCACCGATCTAGATCAACCAACATTCCTGCACGCTTGTAGGACTTGCGATACTTCTCGCCCACTTTCTCCCAAGGTAAGATTTCTGCCTCTGACATATTATGGGGAATTTATTCCAAATATGAGATCACTCGAAAAGTCATTTAGTTTCAAGAATCTTCAACACTCAGGGAATAAATCGCCAACCACCCTATCCGCCTAGGATTCCACCCGCTAAACCTCTCTACTTTTTCCTTCCCTTGCTCAATGAGCAAGACAACTTCTCACACAAATCTGCATCTCACCAGATGCTTTCATCGAAACTTTCACAACCATGCAAACCCGCAGCCTTGGACAGACTGATTTAAAACTCCCCATCCTCTCCTTTGGAGCCTCCTCTCTCGGGGCTGAGTTCCGCTCCATTGATTTGAAGGAGGCCTTCGGGGCCGTGCACACCGCACTCGACCTCGGCATGAACTTTATCGACACCTCCCCATTCTACGGGCGCGGCATGTCAGAGGTCATGCTCGGACAGGCCCTCAAGGGGATCGACCGCTCCAGCTATTTGATTGGATCAAAACTGGGCCGTTACACCGATCAGCACTTTGACTTCTCCGCCGCGCGCGTTGAGGAGTCCATCCACACCTCACTGCACCGCCTTGGCACCGACTACCTCGATCTCCTCCTCCTCCACGATGTCGAGTTCGTCAAACTCCCCCA
>JALZWJ010000169.1 GCA_023300065.1 Akkermansiaceae bacterium | reverse complement strand
AAATTTACCTGAATTATTAACTTTTCCAAGATAAATTTAGTGATTAGCGGATGAATTCTTGTAAGTGCCCTTGTAATTGCTTGTGCGCATAAAAGAGTCTGGAGCGGACTGTTCCTTCCGATACTTTAAGGATCTTACTGATTTCAGAATGGGAGATCCCTTGAATGTCGAACATTGTAACAGCTGCTCTGTGGTCTTCTGACAACGAAAGCATCGCTTCGTTCAATTTTTTTTGAAGTTCGTGCACATTACTTTGATGACGGGGGTTCGCGGAGTGCCCGATATCGACCATTGCCTCGTCATTTTGAATGCCCGAATCAACGTCATCTAAGCTCCAGGCGACGCGGCGCTTCCTCTTTTTTAGGAAATTCAGGGTCATATTGGTCGCGATAGAATAAATCCAAGTATAGAAGCTCGATTTTCCACGGAAGCGCTTCAGGGAACGATACGCTTTCGCAAAGATTTCCTGCAGGAGGTCGTGCGTATCCTCTTTATTCGAGGTCATGTGGTAGACCATCCCGTAGAGCCGAGGGCTAAACTTAACGACCAACTCGTCAAAGGCTTGAGTGCTACCTTCTTGGGCACGGCGAACCAGCTCTTGATCGGGATCGACCTTCGGTAAGGGCTCAGGCTGGGGCTCGGTGGGCATTAGGCAGGAAATAAAGAGGGCAGAGGCCCTTCGGGGATAGTATTATGGGACAAATTGTCTCTCTGCACGTTCAATCTCGCTTCAAAGCAGACCGATGAATGATCACGCCGACCCAATCGGTTTCAGGGAGGATGAACTTCTCCAGCTCCACTCGGACATGTAACACGGGGTATCCATTGAGAATGAAGGCCGCAATGTCTTGAGCGAGGGTCTCTATCAATTGCCTCTCCCCTGCCCCAGCGAGCTCCCGGACCCCATCTGAAACCTCTTTATAATTCACAGTCCCATCAATGCAGTCCTCTTTTGGGAATGGAGCGACATCGAGAACCAGGTGAGCTCTTAAATCTTGCCGGTCAGCTCTTTCCTCAACAGGAACGCCAATGCGGCAACTCAACTGGAGGCCACGAATCACAATCTGATCATTCATATTTGGAGAGGGGTGGAGGGATCAAGCCACTGACGGACTTTTTCTAAATCATCGAAAAGGTAGCTAGGGTTATTTTTCAGGAGTCGCTCGACCGGATCATAGCCAGTTGCGAGGGCTAGTGAATCAATGCCACCATGCTGCGCGGTCACGATGTCATGCGCCATGTCCCCGAGAAAAGCCGTTGTAGGAAGATCGAGCTCGTGAGTTTTCATGATTTTCCCAATGAGGTCCCGCTTATCAATGACTCCAGCATAGATAGCCTCGAAGTAGTCAAGCAGCCCAAAGGCACGGGCTTGCTCGGTAAAAATCCCCACATCCATGCTAGAAAGAACAAAGCAGCGGATCTTCTGCTTACGGCACCACTCCAGCATCTCACGGGCATGAGGCAGAACCGTGACCCCCTCAGGCGATTCCCTAAAAGCGGCCCGAAAGTCATCTTCCAAATCCGCGACGGCAACCCCGGGGAGGACTTCCTCATAAAACTCAGGGTAAGGTAACCGGAACCGTGCGCGGAACTCCTCCCGGCTCATCGCGGGGACCTCATACTCTGCCAGCACGGCATTTGTGGCATAAAGAGTCGGTGGGAGGTCATCGACCAAAGTCCCAGACCAATCAAAAAGAAGCGCGCGGTATTTCATGAACTCTGATTGTTCAGCCAATCGTCAAGCGGAGTGAGAGAATATTCTCGTTTCCTAATTCCGCTTGCAGCTTGCGGAGGAGGCCGGGTTTGAGCTGCTCCAAATGGTATCGCATCGCAGGCTGCAAGACCTTCAAGGTAAGGCAGCCCTTGCGGATGGAAACTGGCTCGGTCTGCTTTGAGATCAACTCCCCAGCAAGGGTGCTCCAAGCTTCCTTGACCCGTTCTTCATCCAGCCCGCCTCTGAGTCCGATCGATTCTAAAATCGCCTCAATATGAAAGGAGGGCTCGGTGATATTTTTATTCAGATCGAGTGGCCGCTTTGCGCCAACCCATTGGCTGACGATGTCAGCACGCATATTTCTCCGGGTCAGCTTCTTCGCCTTCTTAGAACCCGGTTTACGAGACATGGCAGAAATCTATCCTTCAGCTCCATCTTCGCCAATCGCTTCGACCGGGCAACCTTCCAAGGCCTCCATGCAAAGGGCTTTTTCTTCTTCATTCTCAGGCTGCTTGTAGACATAGGAATATCCTTCGTCATCAGAGCGCTGAAAGTTTTCAGGTGCAGTTTCGCGGCACAGATCACAGTCGATACATTGAGAATCGACGTAAAATTTACCTGCAATACTTTCTGGATTTTTGTCTTCGAGGTCTGCCATGGCTTGTGCTTCAAATTCTTCGCCCCCTAAAGCTAAAGTGCAATCACTTTTTGCTTCATTGATTCTCGCATTGCATGTCTCTCGCCTGATGATTATCTCCCCTCAACACTTATGAGTAAGAAGCCGCGTAAAAAGCCTTCCAAATCAGGCCGCAACAAGACTGCGCCCCAAGCTCCGAAGGATTTTTGGGATCTCGGGGACGACGATCTTGATACCAACAAGCCTGAAACAACCGAAACAAGGCCTGCCCTCAAAAAAGAAAAGGCCAAAAAAACCTCGTCACCAAAGACAGAAGTAGTTTCGAAAAATAATGAGTCCGATTTCCCAGACGGCCCTGAAGACGAAATTGGGGACGAAATTGAAAAAAAAGTCCCGGCCGACGAGCCCACTAAGCCCCAAACTGAGCCAAAACTCCCCAAAAAAACCGAGGGACGCACCCGTGAAGCTCCAAAAGACACAACACCCGTCTCAATCTTTGAAAAAATCAGTCTCCTGATCGTCGTTGCCTGCCTCATTGGCGCCATGGCTTGGGGAATTTCAACCTTCCTAAGCCAAGCTCCTCAAGGAGAGATCATCGCATTTAAAGATGAATACCCAGCAAAAGGCCAGAACCTCACCATCGAATCCGTAGAAACTTGGTGGCGCAAACCCCTCCGTAAGGGCGAAAATGCCGATATCGGCGTCATCATCCAAGCCAAGCTCATTCCCTGCGCCAGCATCACCCTCAGCGAAGGTCAATCAACCACCCTTCGCGTAAGCTTCCGTGACGGAGAAAAGGAACTGATCGGCGACACCATCAACCTCCTCGTCCAAGACGGTAAATTCGCGCGGAGTGGCTCAAACCAGATCGAAATCTTCTCGACCGCGGGCTTCACAAATCCTTCCGCCATCAACTCCTACGCAAACGAAGACATCCCCCCCTGGTCCATGACCATCACCGAGGGTGACATAGGAGATGATAACGAGCCCCTAGTAAAAGCCCGTATCTCAGCCACAACTAGAGCCCAATAAAACATTATGTCAGATTCTCCCACCACTCTCGTGCCCGCTGAAGGCTGGCACGTCATGCACCTCTTTTACTCAATCGACCACAGCCAGTGGTCCCTCCTCACAGACGGTGAACAGCGTCAAGCCAAGACCGAGCTCAGCGAACTCGTCCAAGAGATTCGCGCTCACGAAGACACCCAACTCCTCATCTACGCCATCGCCACCCCAAAGGCCGACATCGGCTTCATGCTCCTCACCCCGGACCTCCTCGACGCCACTTATTTCGAAAAACGCCTCACCCTCGCACTCGGGGTCGACGTCCTCACCCCCACCTACTCATACCTCTCCCAAACCGAGCGCTCCGAATACACCACCACGAGTGAAAAATACGGTAAAGACACCCTCATCGGTGAGGAAGGCATGACTGAGGGCAGCGAGGAATACATCGCCGCGCTCAAGGACTTTGACGACCGCATGGTCCACTACCTGAAGCACCGCATGTATCCCGTCCTCCCAGACTGGCCCGCCATTTGCTTTTACCCCATGTCAAAGCGCCGCGCTGCGCATGATGACTACAACTGGTATATGCTCGATCATGATGCTCGCGCCAAGCTCATGAAAGGCCACATGAAGACCGGCCGCAAATACTCCGGAAAAATCCTCCAACTCATCACCGGCTCCACCGGCCTCGACGAACACGAATGGGGCGTCACCCTCCTCGCCAAAGACACCATCGAAATCAAAAACATCGTCTACGAAATGCGCTTCGATGAAGTCTCAGCGCGCTACGCCGACTTCGGCGACTTCTACATCGGCATGCAACTCCCGCTCAACGAGCTCTTCAAACGAATCTGCCTCTAAAGCACTTAAAAACGCCCGGCTCCCCGGCTCCTCTTCCCTACTTAATCCGCTTCGCTAAAAAAGCCTTCGCCTTCTCAGCAATGAGGACGTGGTCCTCCTCCAGCGCAAAGTGGCCAGTATCTAGGATATTGTAATCGACATCTTTCAGATCCCGCTTGTATCCCTCAGCGCCAGGAACAGGAAAGTAAGCGTCTCCCTTGCCCCATACGATCAAGGCAGGCGGCTGGTGCTTCTTAAGATACGCCTGCCACTCAGGATAGAGTTTGAGATTATTCTGATAGTCATAAAAGAGGTTCAGCATAATCTGTTTCGTGCCCGGCTTGCTGTGATTCACAAAATCGAGATTCCAATTATCTGGCGAGATTTTTTCGGGATGACGGGTCCCATGCGTGTATTCCCACTTCAGACCTTCCAGCGTAAACGCCGGGTCTAGTTTTGCGGCATTTTCAGGGGTCCTATCTTTCCAAAAAGCCATCACGCCGGCCCAAGTCTTTCGGTCCATCCCCTCGTCGTAAGCATTTCCATTCTGAATGATGAACGACTGCACCCGCTCAGGATGTTTCGTCGCGATGCGAAACCCAACCGGAGCACCAAAATCCTGAATCATCAGCGAGTATTTCTGAAGCCCACGCTTCTCAAGAAAGGCATCGATCACGACCGCAAGGTTGTCGAAGGTGTAGTCAAAATCTGCAACGGATGGATGACTACTGTTTCCAAAGCCCGGGTAATCCGGCGCGATCAAATAGTAGTCGGCAGCGAGGTGAGCCATAAGGTTCCGATACATATGACTGGAGGATGGATAACCATGTAAGAGGACCAGCGCCGGCTTAATCAGATCTCCAGCTTCCCGAAAGAAGATCTCCTGCCCTGCCACCTTCTCCGTTCCATAGC
>JALZWJ010000168.1 GCA_023300065.1 Akkermansiaceae bacterium | reverse complement strand
GTGGGGGTGGGTGCTGGGGGTGGGGTGATTTTTGTTAAGGTTGGTGGGGTGGGGATGACTGCGGTGGGTGTGGGGATGGCTGGGGTTGGTTTGATTTGCTGGGGGACGGGTGGAGTTTGTGGGGCGGGGGTCTGGGCGCGCGGGGATGAGACTGAGCAGGAGCTGAGAAGGGCGATGAGTGGGAGGAGGAGGGGGGCTTTGGGGAAGTTTGGTAAGGACATTATTTTAGGGCGCTGGCGAGGAGGGTTTGGAAATTGGGAGGGACTTCTTCGCGGTCGACGATGGCGGTTTCTACTTGAGAGAATCCGGCTTGGGTGATCATCTCGGCGAGTTCGACTTCGGGGAAGCCGAGCCAGGTGTCGTAGTAGAGGTCACGTGCTTTTTCGAAGGTGTGTTGGAGGAGGTCTAGGACGATGAGGCGGCCGCCGGGCTTGAGGATGCGGTGGGCCTGGGCGAGGGCCTGGGCAGGGTGCGTGGCGTGGTGGAGGGCTTGGGAGAAGATGGCGAGGTCGACCGAGGAGTCGTCGATGGGGGGGGACTCGATATCGCCGAGGCGGTATTCGAGGTTGGTGAGTTTGTTTTCTTTGGCGAGCTTTTGGCCGAATTCGACCATTTTTTCGGAGTTGTCGATGGCGATGACTTTGGTGGCTCGCTGGGCGATGAGTTGGGAGAGGGTCCCCTCGCCTGCGCCGAGGTCTGCGACGACGTCGTAGTTCAGGATCTTGAGCATGGCTTCGGCGAGGCCTTTCCATGAGCGGCCGGGGACGTATTCGCGGCCGAACTTGCCGGCGAGGTCATCGAAGTAGGCGCGGACATGGTCCTTTCGCTTTCGGAGGATGTGGCGGAGGGAGGAGTGGTCTTTTTTGCTTTCGGGGAGCTCACCTCCAGCTTGGCGCATGACTTTGATGAGTTCGGCGGGGATTTGGGCGGTGTAGATGTTATTTTTCCCGGAGCGTTGATCGGCGACGAGGTTCTCTTTCTTAAGCTGGGAGAGTTGGGTGGAGATGCGCGATTGTCCCATGCCTAGGATTTGTTGGAGTTCTGCGACGGAGAGGGATTCCTGATCGAGAAGGAGGAGAATGCGTAACCGAGTGGGATCGGAAATCATTTTGAGGGAATTGAGAATTGACGACATGGGGATGTGGGATTAGTTCGTATCAACGAATCGCGATTCAACGATATTAAAAACAGACACCATGAGTAAAAGTTTCATTTTCTCCTCAGAATCCGTCACTGAAGGGCATCCAGACAAAGTCTGTGATACCGTTTCCGACGCTATCCTCGACGCTTGCCTTGAGCAAGACCCCAAATCCCGTGTTGCTTGTGAAACTCTGGTGAAAGATAACGCGCTTGTGCTGGCTGGTGAAATCACCACGGGTGCTAAGTTCAATTACGAGGAGGTGGCCCGCGAGGCGGTCCGCAAGATCGGTTATGACCGATCCTACGCTGACAATACCGAGTATTCTTATACGTCGAAATTTGAGGCCGATAGCCTCTTCTTTATGAATCTCCTAGGGAAGCAGTCCCAAGACATCGCTCAAGGGGTGGATGCAGATGCGGCAGATCATAAGGACACCGCCGAGCAGGGTGCGGGTGATCAAGGGATCATGTTTGGTTACGCGGCAAATGATACTGAGGAGCTAATGCCTGCCCCTGTGGCCTACGCGCACCGTTTAGGTGAGGCTTTGACCAATCTCCGTAAGGACCGGGTGCACACTTGGTTGCGCCCCGATTCTAAGACACAGGTCTCGATGCAATACGAAGGCGGAAAGCCGGTGAGCGTGACTGCGGTGGTGGTTTCCACGATGCATGCGGCGGAAATCGATACGCCAGAGATGCGCGAGATTTTGAAGCGTGACCTCATTGAAAAGGTGATCCCGGGTGAGCTTCTTCGTGATGATACGCAGTATTTGATTAATCCTACTGGTCGTTTTGTGACGGGTGGTCCTGAGGGCGATGCCGGTCTCACTGGGCGTAAGATCATCGTGGATACTTATGGTGGCATGGGTCGCCATGGTGGTGGTGCTTTCTCTGGAAAAGATCCATCTAAGGTAGACCGCTCTGCAGCTTACATGGCGCGTTGGGTGGCTAAGAATATTGTCGCTGCTGGCCTCGCCACGGAGTGTGAACTCCAGCTCGCTTATGCGATCGGCTACCCAGATCCTGTGAGTGTGAACGTGAACACCTTCGGCACGAATGAGGTCGATGAAGAAAAGATCACGAAGGCGGTTCAAAGTGTCTTCAGCTTCAAGGCAGCTGATGTGGTTTGTCAACTCGACCTCCTCCGTCCTATCTACAGTGAGTCGACCAACTACGGTCACTTTGGTTACTCCTCAGCCTCACTTCCGTGGGAGCAGCTCGACAAAGTCGATGCTCTCAAAGCTGCGCTTTAAGTTTGAAGTTCGAAGTGTTCAGTTTGAAGTCATGCCTTACCAATCCTTTGAAGAACTCGAAGTGTGGAAGCGTGCCTGCCGTCAGTCGGTGAATATTTATAAGCTCGTGAAATTGTCGAAAGATTACGGGCTTAAATCTCAGATTGAACGCTCCGGTGTTTCAGTTCCCTCAAATATCGCAGAAGGTTGCGAGCGGGATTCGACAGGCGACTCCATTCGTTTTCTAAGAATCGCCAAGGGATCCAACGCCGAACTTCGAACTTAACTTTATCTCGCCCAAGAACTCGATATCGCTACCGCGACTCAGATCAAACCTCTCATCTCCAAAAATAAGGAGATTTCCGCAATGCTCCAAGGCCTCATTCGCTCTCTG
>JALZWJ010000167.1 GCA_023300065.1 Akkermansiaceae bacterium | reverse complement strand
GGCTGCGATTTGTGTATCAAAGAGAACAGGCGGGACCATTTCCCACTCCCTAAGCATGAGGGTCATATCATAATCAGCCCCATGCATCCATATCTTGGCCGTTCTCAACCACTCCACGAATCGCTCAAGAGACTCATCAGCCAAAGGATCAATCAACTCGACTTCCTCCCCAAAACAAACCTGCACAAGACAGATTCTCTCCGAATGCCGATAGAGACTATCTGCCTCTAGATCGAGCCCGACAAGCCCAGGGCCAGAAGGGAGAGCATCGACCAATGGATCGACTTTTGAATATTGATCGTCAGACATAAAAAAGAGGGGCAGGAAATATCCTGCCCCTCTGGAATCTATGAAAATAAAGATTAAATCAAGCTTAGGTCTTGGTATTTCAACCAATCAGTTATTTCACCTCAGCATGGACCCGGAAGAATAAGGCCGGGCTGCCGTCCTCTCTAAGGACAGGAATCTGAAAGACCTCCACATCACCTTCAGTGCGAACTAAGGCAGCTCGCTCAGCTTCATCCCAATCGAGGAGATCCACTGATTGCTCAATGCTCAAATTTAAATCAGAGCGAGAGGTGTCGATTCCAAACTCAACGAATTCACTGTCACCAGAACTCACGATCTTAGGCAGGTAAGAGGGAACATCACGCTGCAAGTAATTACCACCAAAGGCATACTCCAAAAGATTCGAATATCCATCGCCATCGTCATCAGCGAAAGGATCAACATCAAAGCTCCCAGTGAAGGCCGCAAAGGTCCCATCTTGAATGAATCTTAAATCATCCACAAATACCCCATCGACAATTTCCGAAAGAAGCTCTCGAGCATCTGATCCTGAAAAATCTTTCCGGAACCGAATCTGAAAACGATGTCGCCCGTCCACAATTGGCTCATTCACTGCAATTCGATCGATCTGGCCACCCGCACCGATACCTTCGAAGGTGTTCGTCACAACACCATCAATGAGTAGTTCAAAAACATCATTTGGCTCAGCGAAATTAAAGCCAGTAAAGCTTAATGTCCCAGGCCCTTCAAGCCAACCTGCTAGTGAAGCTGTCTGACCATTTCCGATTGTTGAAGATCTGAGAAGCGTCGCATTCCCCTCGGCATCTCTACTAGCAGCAGGAAACGCAAATGGCATAAATAAAGTCCGGCTGTCAAACTCAAGATCAATGCCTTCGAGGTTTACGGCAGCCTCCACAGACTCCCTAAACTTAGGCATAGTCACAAATTCCACATTATCGACCAATCCCCGATCATCACCTTCTCCGATGGAAGCATCCTTATTATAAATCCAGCGAACATCATTAGAGTTCTCAGGCAAATAAATCGCTGTCCGGCCCCACTCTCTTTCACCACTGATGAAAGCATCCCAAATCTGAGGAACTTCCCCACCTCGGTTAAACCAGAGGCGGTCAGCACCTTCTTGGGATGAGGTTCTCCAATCAAACATTAAGACGCCTGCTTCTAGGCCATCAAACCCGAAGATTGATGACTCACCATCAGCCAAACCAACGGCGCTCCGAGCAGAACTACCATCAGGAACTTCCCTATCGATGAAATCCGAGAACTCAAATGCCCAAGGTTGATCACCGCCAGAAACGGCGGGAAACCCGAAGAAGCCGAGTGCATCACCAAGCGCAACAGCCGTCGGAGTGATCACAAAATTAAGGACGAAATTCCCTTGAACCCCGACAGCATCAGTCAAAATTACGGGCACTTCAAAAAGCCCTGAAGTGGAAGCTGATCCAGAAATAACGCTCGTTTCAGGGTCGAAGACAAAGCCATCAGGAAGATCACCGAGCGTCACACTCGTTGCGCCAGCAGTTTGTAGCAAGTAGTTAAGTTCTGCGCCCTGGCTGATCGTAATAAGAGGAGCACTGGTAAGAATCGGGACTTGACTCAAAGGAGCGTCAGGGTCGGCTGAACCATGCACAACAAGTGAGGCATTATTCAAAAAAGCTGTGTCTCCACTTACTGAGTCAGTGATCCGGACTACCCAGGTTCCGGCAGAACCCTCACCCCAGTTACGAACGGACATAAATGGCCATCTGAAAATACTCTGTTCAGTGTTATCGGCGTCAACAGTCTGAAACACGCTTTGAGTTCCACTCGGTGAGATCAGAACAATCTCTAAATCCGAGCGACTTGGAGTAATGATCGTTGCCACAAATTCCACATGCTCTACTCGGAGATTCGGAAGAGGGTTTCCGTTTTCATCCTGAGACATATCGAATCCGACTAGCAGGGATTCTCCATTATTATCAGGGATATTACCGGGCTCTGATGAAGGATCATCAGTGGCAGTCGTGAAAAAACGATTCAAACTAAAGGATTCTAAGTCACCGAGTGCGAGATCAGGATCTGTAATGAGGTCCGAAGCCATTATGACTGCCGCATTAGCATCCACTAAACCAGCACCGTATTGATGGTTAAAATTAATTCCCGCAGCGTTTGTAAACCAATCACCATCAGACGGATCAACCATGAAGGCCGTCCGAATTAGAATATCTTGAACCTCTCTCCAATTGAGATCAGGATTTTGATCAAGCATCAGAGCCACCACACCAGAAACTAAAGCCGCAGAAGCCGATGACCCACCAAAGGTTGTATCGTAGTCAGACGTCCGAATGGCATTATCATCATCATCTGTATCAAGAGCAAAGGTGGCCGTAAGAATGTTTTGCGATCCACCGCTCGAAGGGGCAGTAACTACGATGTTCGATCCCTCTTCAGAATAGGAAGCGCTTTGCCCCGAATCATCGACAGATCCAACTGCGATCGTGAATCTTGAATTCGCATATCCATCGTAATCCGAACGATCACCAATCTCGCCGCCGTTTCCGGCCGCCCAGACATAGATCACGCCATCTCCTCCACGGCCATTCGCAACGCCATCTGCGAGTGCCATCGTGGCTAGAGTGCCGGGACCTTCGAGATTCAAAGTCGTGTCGTCAGGCCCCCAACTACTGCTATAAACATCGATGATATCGGTTGAAAAACTCAGCGCTGCGGCTTCATCAGAATCGGCAATGAGCCCAGCACTTTCGGCATCACCTGAAAGAAGACGAATTCCAGAAAGCGTGGCCTGCGGAGCGACTCCTGAGATCCCTTCATCATTATTAAAAGAAGCTCCAATCAATGCTGCGATTCCCGTTCCATGGGTCGCGGTATCGTCAAAAGTGGTGGGATCATCCGGATCACCGTCTAGGAGGTTTAGATGAGGTCCAGTTGCATTCAGAACAAGGTCTAAGTGATCCGTCGAAATACCATCATCAATGATCGCGACGGTAACCCCCGCTCCAGTGGAAAATGTCAAAGCGTCTTCAACGTTGATGTCGAGGTCAACAATACTACCGTTGATCCCCTCGTTATTAAGATACCACTGGTAGTTTCCATCCGTTTCAGGCTCTGTGTTTGGAGCGTAGAAAGGATCAGTTGGGACCAAACGCTTAAAGCGATTCTTCGCAAAAATCGGCTCCGCGGCGGAAACCTCAGGATCATTCAGGACGTCCGTGAGCTGCCCCAAAACGCGACCCGCAGAATCCTCTTCACAAAGAGCGAGGTTAGATCCTTCCCGGATCAACTTGATCGACTTCATCCCACAGCGCTCCCTGACAGCATTTAAATCTGCACCATCAGTGAGGGTAATGATGTATTGATTACGCAGAACTCGACGAGCATTGGGATTTCCCTCCTGCCCAACAGGGTAGAAAACGAGATATTTATCAGCACCGGACTCCGAAGCCTGGGAAATGATGGCCGCCATTGAACCAGAAGCAGCCGGTTCAATCTTCATGGCACCGTTTTCGTCCAAGTGACACAGCTCATAGGAGCAAAGCATTAGGTCAGTCGGGGCTCCACTCTGAGTGAACTGATGACTCCCACGCCCTGAAGAAGACGCTGTCACGAGATTTGAAGCTGTTTGACCAAATACTGAGCTCGAAAGAGCAAACAGCGAGATGAGGGTCAGGGAAGAATTTTTCATAGGAAAGGAAATTAAAGGGTGAGTGAGCTTGAAATGCTCGGGTAAAAAAACAAAGAACTAGCGTTAATCTTGGACGAGGGTCACGCGTGTGAAACAGGGATTATCAGTGACTGGGCGTCTACTAAGAACGGTGATGCGCTCTTCATTGTCAAATACGATAGCCCAAACTGGGTCGCCAGGCTCGATGACAATCCAAGTCTCAAGATCGAGAGAATACTCAATGACATAAAGCAAACGAGAGCCAACACCTGGACGCTTCAGAACCTCTAAGATACATTGGTTCGTGATCGGGTCCAGTGTGGGGGTCGGATTTGGCACCGCGGCTGGATCTAGAGGATCCGTCTGGAGGCCAAATTCCTGTAGGTTTGTAAAACCATCGCCATCAAAATCAGAGGAAGCGGACACTAGATCGTCGCTTGACCCGAGGGGGAAAACCGCTCTCAGGAAGCCGTCATAAGTATCGATAAGATCGATATTCCAACGGAAGAAACTACTTGAGATGTCCTGAGTATTACCCGAGGTCAGACCGCGACGAAATTCAATTTCAGCGACAATCTCTTGGCCAACCACAAAAAAGCCTGGCCCAAGTTCATAATTGGTCGGAATACCCAGCGCACTACTTCCAATCAACTGTGGAGATGTTGGATTAAGAGGAGGAAAGGGAGGGAAGAGAATCGCGTCGGTCACTCGGTCTCTCAAAGAGAAAAAGACACGATCACCAGCTACGAAAGTTTGGCCGTTGAATCCCTCCCACTCGAAGCTAAAGAAGATGCGAGGATCAAACTCAACCGCCTCATTGTTCCAAAGATCTTCATCATTGGTGACGCGGAAGTCATTCCCAACAGGAATCCCGCTACTTGTGACTGATCGCCCCCCAGACCCCGGGAAAGCCTCAACCATTCCTCGGAAAGGAGCGATCATCGTGAAGACCCGAGGATCATTTGCGTTTGCTCCCAGAATAGGAAACGCAAAATTATAAGTTCCAGGAACAATTTCATCGCGCTGGCGCTCCAATTCGTTCGGTCCATACGGCCGGCTAGATTGATAGCGGGTAACGTCAAACCCAGTCCCGTTCACGGGGTTATTGACCAAATCCCAAAAAACTGTGATACTATTATCGATCCAGTTAAAACTCCCCAAGGGGCGGGGCAGGTCAGACGGAGGAGCTGAAGTTAGCTGCACTAAATCTGTCTGAAAGGGTTCGATATTAATGGCGCCGATCGGCTGAACGAGTGAGAAATACTGCCCCGAATCGCGAATACCGTCTCCATCAAGATCGCCTGACGTAACCAAGCCTGTCGTTCCAGCGGCACAACCTAAGGTCGGCGGCACGAAAAACACACCGCCATCGGCAAAGCAG
>JALZWJ010000166.1 GCA_023300065.1 Akkermansiaceae bacterium | reverse complement strand
CTGGAAATTCCAGCCCATATCTCTCACGCCGGTAGTTTTAGCAGAGTCGGAAGAATGCGACTAATGCATACTCAAGATGCTTGCCATGCGATACACGCATAGCACAATCCCCCCCATGCCCTATGACATCGAATTTCAGCAGCTTGAACAATTTGTCACCGTGGCGCGGACCAAGAGCATCACCAATGCTGCGAAAGAGCTCAACATCTCACAATCAGCACTCAGCCGCGCGATCCAAAAGCTGGAAGACCAGACTGGGCAACCCCTCTTCGAGCGGAAGCCCCGCGAAGTGGTGCTCACCGACCTGGGCGAGCTCTTCCTCGATGGGGCTAAGAAGATCATGAAGGTCACCGACGACACTTTTTCAGAGCTCTCCGAGGCGGGGAAACACGGCCGAATCCGACTCGGAGCAATCCCTACCATAGCCCCCTATTTCCTGCCCACTTTCCTCACCCAATTTGCGAAGGAACATCCCGATGTCTCCGTGGTGGTGCAAGAGGACACGACCGAGAACTTAATCCGCCGATGCAATGATGGGGAACTAGACCTCGCCATCATGGTCTTTCCCATCATTACGAAGTATCTGGAAAGCGAAGCGCTCTTCGACGAGGAGCTGCTCCTCGTCGTTCCCGATAAGCATCCCCTCTCGAAGAAGAAAGAAATCACCGCTGAGTCAGTGGTGGAATACCCGTTCGTGATGCTGGATGAAGCTCACTGCCTCTCGGACAATATCGAGACTTATTGCCGCCAGCAGTTTCTCCGCCCAGTTTCGGTCGAGCGTCTTAGCCAACTCACCACGGTGCAGGAGCTCGTCGCCCTCGGGCACGGCGTCTCGATCGTGCCAGAAATGGCGCACCGCCTTGATGAAAGCGAACGCCGCGTCTACCGCTCCTTCGACCAAGAAAAACCCACCCGCACCGTCGCGATGCTTTGGAACCCATACCGCTACCAGAGCAAGTGGGTACAGTCGATGCGCGAGCACCTCCGCCAGCATTACGCCAAATAATCGAGGCTCTTCACGCCATCGCTAGGGACTGGCGGGTGCTCTTTGATAAAGCTCACGATCTCTTCGACTTCATCACTGAGGAAGAGCATCTCTTTATAATGCCTCCCTTCTGCGAGCTTATTCATAGTTTCCCAAAGCGGGGTTTCTTTGGTGTAGCGATCGGAATTGAGGAAGACCATAGGGCTAACTTCCCCGAGGGTCGCGTAGTGGTTTTGGCAGGCGTCTTGGAAGATCTCTTGCGTGGTGCCGGCACGGCCGGGAGCGAAGATGATGCCGTATCGCGCGATCGCGAGGAGGCCATCTTCACGGATGCTATTTGAGAAATATTTGGCGACGTGGGCTGAGAACATGTTGGTCGGCTCGTGGCCGTAAAACCAGGTGGGGACCGCGAGGCTGGAATGGCCGGTAGGATATTTTTCAATCACAGCATTTGCGGCAGCGAGGTAGCCCTCACTCGTATATTTCGGCGCGGCGGCAAGGGTATCCAGCACCGCATCGAGGTCTGCCACGCTGAGGTCAGCAAGGTAGGCGCCGAGGTTCGCGGCTTCCATCATGCCCGGTCCCCCACCGCTGGCGATGAAGTAGCCCTCTGCGGTGAGGCGGCTGGCGAGGTGCGCGACTTTACGGAACGACGATTCATCGCGCCCCGTGCTGTGCCCGCCCATGATGGCGACCACTTTCTTAACGCCATCTTTTTCAACGCGACCTTCGAGCAAATCAGTGAGGCCATCATCGACCGCATGGTCGTGCAGGCGCTCGGCGAGGGCCTCGAGAATATCGGGATTCTTTTTCCCGTGTTTTACGAAGTGATCGTAAATTTGTTTATCCACGCTGAGGTCTTCTTCCTCGCTCCACCCTGCCATTAATTCTTCACGCGAATAGAGCTCGGGGCGATATGGATTGTAGGGGAGATCACTGAAGGCTGGGAAAATGAGCGCGCCTTTTTCGATCAAATCGCAGACGGAAACATTGGCGGGAAATTGACAGCCGAGAAAGACGGCTCCCTGGCATTCGAGGTTCTTCCAATCGAGTTCGACCTCGCTGAGATCTAACCCTTGGATGACAGCGCAGTTCAGTTGAGAGCCTTGGCGGAGGAGACGGTCGAGCGAATCGAGTTCGCGAACGAGTGAGCATTTCATGACTTTATGAGTTAATAACGGAAGGTTTAAGGACACCAACATACGGGAGATTCCGATATTTGCCATCGTAGTCCAATCCGTAACCGACGACGAATTCATCCGCGATTTCGAAGGCGGAGTAATCCGCCTCCACCTCGGCGGCGCGCTCCTTATCCTTAGTGAGGAGGACGCAGGTTTTCACCTCACGCGCGCCCATCTGGAGGAGCTTGGCGGAGACGGCTTCGAGCGTGCGGCCGGTATCAAGAATATCATCCAAGACTAGGACGCAGCGGCCTTTCACGTCGGGGAGCTTTTGATCGAGAAAATCGACTTGGCCGGAGCTCTCGGTCCCGCCGTGATAACTGGCGACGTTGAGGCACTCGATCTCTAAGCGCAGTGGGACGCGGCGCAAGAGGTCCGCCATGAAGACGAGGGCGCCTTTAAGAATGGCGACGACTTGGAGGGAGTCTTCATCCGCGAAATCAGCGTGGATTTGTTGCGCGATGGCGTCCAAGCGTTTTTCGATGACCTCCTCGGCGATGAGGACTTTCTCAATATCTTCGTGCATGGAAGAGAGCTAATGGAAGTGAGGGTGGGAAGTCCATGAAAAGTGATTGGTTGGGGGGAGGTTGGGGGAATTTTCAACCACGGAAGACGCGGAAGACGCGGAAGACGCGAAATTTGTTGGGGGGCTTGGTTGTTCTTTATTTTGAATTTTGATTTCCCCAGCTCACCAAGTGATGTCCCTCCCAGCTTTTACACGGAGAGCCTCAACATCGAAGTTGCGGATCCAGTCTTCCAGATTGCTCCAGATTTTGTGATGACCGTAGCCGCCTTTTTTCATTTCGAGGATCGCGGCATCGTGGGACCAACCATCGACCACGATGCGGTAGGCCGCGCACATGGCTCCGGTGCGGTCTGAGCCGTGGAGGCAGTGAACAAGGACGGGCGTTTTTTGAGGATCGGTGGCGAGGTTTAGAAAGCGGATCAGCTCATCATCATCCGGGGCCCAGGTTTGAAAGGCGATGCGCTCGTAAGCTAAGTCGGTCGCCTTTAAGAGATGACGGTCTGAGTGGAAGGCGCGGAGGCTGACCACCGTCTTTATCCCCCGCTCTTCTAGATTGATCATCCCGGGCTGTGTCGGCTGATAACTCCGGTAGAGGGTGGTAGAAACTTGGTAAAGGTTTTTGACCCCAGCGACCTCGACCTTCTGGGCCCATCGATCATCACGAGAGGCGGATTGAGAATGCCGTGCGCATCCAGTCAGAGCGAGGGCGAGGAGAATGAGGAGGGATTTCATTTCATTTTGATGTTACGGGTTGCAGATCGAACTCAAGCGGTGATTCAGTATAGCGCGTAATCTCGACCGATGCTGGTTGGTAGCCCTCTTTACTGACATTCACCTGGACCGGCTGACGCGAGTATCCCGAGATTTCCCAGGCCACTCCATCCTTTCCTGACATGCCGGAAGATGACCGCTTCATCCAATCAGGGACTTTCAGACTCCCAAAATCTCCCCCATTATGTCCCAGCGTCACCCTCTCAATTGATGCACCGGTCTCGGCGTCCCGGACGATGAGATCGAAGTCATAGCGGAAGACTTTTGCGAATGCTTGCTCTCTCTCATAATCCTTTAAATGACCCAAGCCCGAGAAAACGAGCGTTAACACGACCGTCACCGAGATGACAAAATCAGGAGCTTTCCCACTGAATTTTTGGGAGAACCAAGAATCATTCTTGGAAGAATTTAGAATAAAAAAGAGC
>JALZWJ010000165.1 GCA_023300065.1 Akkermansiaceae bacterium | reverse complement strand
GGAGGAAGTCGACGATCTCGAAGAGCTCTTCCTTGGCCTCTTGAATTCCCGCAACATCTTTGAAGGTGACTTTGAGGGAATCGGTCGAGAGGAGCTTGGCCTTCGATTTGCCGAAACTCATTGCACCACGTCCGGCGGACTTCATCTGGTGACGGAAGAGGAAGAAGATCAGGATAATCAAGAGCAGCACGGGAAGGAGGCTCATCATGACCTTTCCGAAGGTGTTATCATCAGTGCGGGTCGCGATGTTTGATTTCACGAGGGCCTCTAAGTCGTTGCGCATGATGATCCCATTCAGGTTCACCACGAAAGGGAGGAGGGTTTTGACCTTTACCATCTCCTTCAGCTCGATAGCAGAGAATGGCTGGGGGTCACCTTGAGTTGCGTAAATAGTGCCTTCACTCGCTCCCGGCATCCGGTAGATTTTGAATTGCACATCCTTACCAAGAACGAGGCGATTCTCAGAGAGGAGGGCCTTAAGCTGGGCGAATGGAACATCCACGGCACCTGTCGCTTCGGCAGGGATGGCATCAACCCAGCTGAGACGTTCACCGAAAGATTGGTTGAGGTCATGGCCGATGGAGTCGATGTCGACTTGGATCGATGACTTGATGGCTTTTTGGTTGTCCCAAGATTTCACCAAAAGGCCTTCTTTTGCATAATAACCAAGAACCTCAGCACGGGCCTCCCCGCTAAAGGAGACGAGCTCTAGCTGCCCGCCTTTGTAGTCGTCTGAAGACGTTTGTAGCACGCGACCTTCCATGAGGGCTTCGCGAAATTCTGGAAGCGTGATGGTATGTCGTTCACCGGTTCCAGCGGTCTTGTAAGCCACCATGATGATGGCGATGGCGATCGTGAAAAGAATGATCACCTTCCAGTTAAACCCGCCGTCAGGAGAGCTTTGTGGTGTTTTCGATGGTCGGGGGGACTCAGGTGGCTGTTGCTCGGACATAATAGATACCGGCGGCTTAAAGAGCCTTTTTCGCCGGCACGGGACGCTAACCTAAGAACAGGGAATGAAAATGCCTTTTTTCGGAGATTCTCGGGATTCTCGGGTCGAGAGACAAAAAAACCGCTAGGCCGGAGCCAAGCGGGTTTTGAAAATTGTCGTTTTTGGAGGGAAGTAAGAGAAGTAAATCGCTTACTTCTTTTCCTCAGCAGCGTCCTTAGGAGCCTCAACTTTCGTGTCCTCGACCTTTGGCTCTTCAGCTTTAGGTGCCGCGGCTTTTTTGGCAGCCTTTTTGGCGACCTTTTTTACTGCTTTCTTAGCAACCTTAGTGGCGGCCTTCTTTGCAGCCTTCTTGGCGGCTTTTTTAGCAGGCTTCTCGGCCTTCGCTGGCTTGTTGGCGGCTCCAGCTTTGATGCGGTCGCTCTTCCGCTTCAGATAGAGTTTTCTGCGGCGGCGCTTCTGACGTGTTTTAAGATTCTGACCCATAGATTTAAGTTCGGAAAGGGAGTTAGGCGGCTTCGGCGAGATGATCAAGCGATAAATGCACGCCATGTCTTGATCTAGCCCCTTTCCTACCCTTTCCTCCCTGCATGGCAGGCCTAATTATCAAACCCCGTTCGCGAATTTTTCATGGCCACGAGTGGGTTTATTCTTCTGAGATTCAGAAAACTTTCGGTAATCCGGAGCCTGGCGACCTTGTTTCGCTGAAGGATTTCAAGGACCGCCCGCTCGGGGTGGCCATCTATAATCCTAATTCGCAGATCGTGGCACGGCGTATTTCTCGCCGAAAGCAGAAGCTGGACGAGGAATTTTTCACCCGTCGGCTCGGGCAAGCGATCGAATACCGCGATTCTTTATCAATCGATGGCGCACTCCGCCGACTCGTCTGGAGTGAGTCGGATGGCCTCCCGGGGGTCATCGTCGATCAATACGGTGAGCATTTGGTGCTCCAAACCACGACACTTGCGATGGATCAGCGAAAGGATCTGATCGTAGATTCTCTTGTGAAGCTGCTCGATCCGAAGTCGATCACACTGCGCAATGATTCCTCGATGAGAAAGCCCGAGGGCTTAGAAGATGAGATTAGGATGATCTACGGAGACCAGCCGGCTCCCTTCACCGTCAATCATGCGGGATCGATTTTTGAGATCGATCCCGCAAACGGCCAAAAAACGGGGCTCTATCTCGACATTATGGATAGTTACGAGCGGATCGCGAAGCTCGCCAAGGGGAAGAAAGTGCTCGATGTCTTTTGTAACCAAGGTGGCTTCAGCCTGGCTTGCGCAAAGGCCGGAGCGGAGTCCGTGACTGCCGTCGATATCTCTGAGGGCGCGACCACCGCGACCACACGGAATGCGGAACTCAGTGGCGTGGAGGTCAATACCATCACGGCAAATGCCTTCAGCTTCCTCCGCCAACACGATGCGACCTACGACTTGATCATTCTCGATCCCCCCTCCTTCACCCGGAATAAAAAGACGGTGAAGGATGCGATGCGTGGGTATAAAGAAATCCATCTCCGCGCGCTGAACATGCTCAACCCGAGTGGAATCCTTGCCACTTTCTGTTGTTCGCACCACGCCACACGGGAGCTTTTTCTCGATAGCGTGAGAGAGGCTGCGGTCGATGGAAAGCGGACTTTGCGCTTAGTCGATAGCCACACCCAAAGACAAGACCACCCCATCATTGCAACCTTACCAGAGACAGAGTATCTTAAGGGCTTCACCTTCCAGCTCGC
>JALZWJ010000164.1 GCA_023300065.1 Akkermansiaceae bacterium | reverse complement strand
GTCGCCCGCCGCCGTGGCCGGATCGTCCGCGAATGTCACCTGTGTGGAACACACTATCCTGAAGGGAGAAAGATCAAGGTCTCGACCTGCCCAGACTGCGCGGCCCAAAACGTTCGTGGTGGTCATCGCAAATTGGGATAAACCTCCTTCATACAGACCTTGCTTTTCCATTGCGCAAGGGCTAATCAGAAAGCGAACTTTCGAGCAATTATGGAGAATCGACGCGTTGTAGTGACTGGGATTGGGGCTGTGAGCCCTTTAGGAAATGATGCCAATTCAACTTGGGAAAGCATGAAAGAAGGCCGGAGTGGCATCAGCCTCATCGAGTCCATGGATACCACCGAGTATCCGGTGAAAATCGCCGGAGAGATAAAGGACTTCGATCATAAGCCGTATTTTTCGAACCCGAAGGATGCTCGCCGCATGGATCGCTACTCGCACCTCTCCATCGCCGCCGCTCAGATGGCACTCGCCGAGTCTGGCCTTACTGAGAGTAGTGGGATCGATCGGAACCGCGTCGGCGTCATGCTCGGCAGCGGCATCGGTGGCCTCGGAACCCTTGAGGTAAACCACACCGCCCTCATGAATCGGAACCCGAGCCGCGTCTCGCCCTTCACGATTCCTATGATGATCTCAAACATCGCGAGTGGAGTTTTCTCCATGGAGCACGGATTTGGTGGACCGAACATGGCCATCGTCACGGCTTGCGCCACCGCCAACCACAGCATCGGCGAAGCATGGCGGATGATCAAATTCGGCGATGCCGAGGCCTTCGTCGCAGGAGGTGCCGAAGCTGCAATTCTTCCAATGGGCCTCGCCGGTTTCGGCAACATGAAAGCTCTCAGCACCCGTAATGGTGACCCCGCCACCGCCTCACGTCCCTTCGACGTCGGCCGTGATGGCTTCGTCATGGGTGAGGGCGCAGGCGTCCTCGTCGTCGAGGAACTGGAACACGCCAAGAGGCGCGGTGCCAATATCCTCGCCGAACTCACCGGTTACGGCCTCAGCGCTGATGCCTACCACCTCACCTCTCCGCACCCCGATGGCCTCGGCGCCGCTCGCTGCATGGACATGGCTCTCAAGCACGCCGGCCTCAATGCCGAAGACGTGCAATACGTCAACGCCCACGGAACTTCCACTCCCCAAGGTGACATCTGCGAGACCAAAGCGATCAAAAAAACCTTCGGCAACTGGTCTCAGGAAGGCCTCGTCGTCAGTTCCACAAAATCCATGACCGGTCACCTCCTCGGAGCCGCCGGCGGAGTGGAGATCCTGGCCTGCATCAACGCGATCCGCGATGGCGTCATCCCGCCCACCATCAACCTCCACGATCAGGACCCCGAGTGCGATCTTGACTACTGCGCCAACACCGCGCGGGAAGTCCAGATCAAGGCCGCCCTCAGTAACTCCTTCGGATTCGGTGGCCACAACGCCTCGCTTCTCGTCGAGAAATACTAATTTGTGACTTCAGAAAAATCGATCATCGAGCAACTCCTCCAGTCCGGCTGTGGGGAGTTTGTTGTTTGCGGGGGAGCCCGGAATGCGGGGCTTGTCGCTCTTTTAGAAGCCGCCAAAGGACCAAAGGTCTGGAAGCACTTTGAGGAACGTGGAGCCGCCTTTTTCGCGCTAGGCCGCGTGAAGGATCACGCGCAACCCTGTGCTGTCGTGACCACGAGCGGGACTGCCGTTGCAGAATGCCTGCCCGCTGTCATCGAGGCTTTCTACACCTGTAAGCCACTCATCATTTTATCCGCCGATCGCCCAGCCGAGTTCCGGGGGTCCGGTGCTCCGCAGACCATCGAGCAGGAAGAGATTTTCGGAAACTACGCCGCGCGCAGTCTCGATGACTGGGATGGCCACGGCCCACTTCACCTCAACGTTCCGTTGGAGGAAAGCGAGATCACGTGTGACCCATGGGATGCGCATGTCGAGGGCTTCCTCGCCGAGCGACGGTCATTCGATGTCCGAAGCTTACTAGACTTCCTCGATAACGGCGTCTTCCGTGGCCTCATCGCAATGGTCGGTGGCCTCGAGCCAGAAGACCGCGAGGACGTTTTCTACTTTCTCAAAGACCTCGGCATCCCCGTGATCGCCGATATCAATAGCGGCATCCGCGAGGCCCTCGGCGACCTCCTCGTCCCAGAAATCGCTTTCAAAGGAAACCTCCCCGGCCGCATCCTCCGCTTAGGAGAGGTCCCCGTCGGCCGCCTCTGGCGCGACCTCGAAGAAAGCGCCGGAACCGAAGTCCTCTCGATCTGCCGCAATGGCCTCCCCGGCCTCGCTCGCGAGTCGAAAGTAATCCATGCCGAAGTCGGCCGCGTGATCCGTGGCCTCGGCGCCGCTGATCAAATCGGTGACGTGCGGGATGACTTTCTCAAAGCCCGCCCGCTCTTCGGCCTCATCGATGAAAAGCTCGAATCACTCCCTGACAGCGAGCCCGGCTTAGTCAGCCTCCTCTCCGTCTACGCCACGACGGGCGAGAGCCTCTTCATCGGAAACAGCCTCCCGATCCGTGAGTGGAATGACTTCGGCCAACGCGAAACTCCCTACGCCCGTGTCTTTGCCAACCGCGGGGCCAATGGCATCGATGGCCAGCTCTCCACCTGGCTCGGAGCAACCGCTGAGACCCCAGACTCCTGGGGCGTCTTCGGCGACCTCACCGCGCTCTACGACCTCGCCGCGCCTGCCATGCTTCCACAAGTGGAGCAAAAAGGCCGCGTCCTTATCGTCATCAATAACGGGGGAGGGCAGATCTTCGAAAAGCTCCCACGTCTCGCCAACCTCACCGAAGAACAACGCGCCGCCATCGTGCAACCCCAAGAGGTCCGCCTCCAATCATGGGCCGAGATGTGGAGCATGGATTACCTCAAGATCGAAAGCCGCGAGGACTTCGATAAACTCGAAGCCGGCGACAAAACCCTCTTCGTAGAACTCATCCCCGACGCCGTCCAAAGCGACAACTTCTAGGCACGGAGCTAAAACACGGAGCTCCGTAGTCTACCCCTTTAGCAAAGGCAGCTTGCTCAAGAGCTCATCGCAATACTCCCACTGATCCAGTGTCTCCCGCCACCTTTTCGGGATCGCTTCTACTCCCTTATAGGCTCCCAGCACCATCCCGATCGCTATCCCGCGTGATGCGTTGTCTCCGCCCACCATCGTGTTTCCCTGAAGCGCCTTTTTCAGGCCGTCTTCTTGATCAGCATATTTCAGGATGAAGTAGAGCGCGCCGGGTAAGGTCCCCTCGGTCGGGCTCGCTTTCCCCACCTTGATCGGTTCGGAGCGACCGACGTCCCAGAGCTTCGCCATACTCGTCAGGGCCAGATCATCACAAAACTCCTCCTTCGAGAGGTCGGAATCGGGATCCACCGCTTCCGTCACCTTGGCAATCGCCTGCGCGGTCTTGCTTTCAAAAAAACCGCCCATCTCCGTGGCCACCTCCTCAATCGCCACCGCCGGGGTCGCCCCCTTCAT
>JALZWJ010000163.1 GCA_023300065.1 Akkermansiaceae bacterium | reverse complement strand
TTCTCCTTATCAAGCTCCAGCTTGAATTCTTCGTGCTCCTGGCCGGCTTCTTCGAAGAGCTTCATGGCTGCCGCTTTCTGCTCGATGGCGTTGGCATCGGCATCGCCCATCGCGCGCACCACTTCGGCATCGGCGGTGCCCTTGGCCCGTAGGACCTCGGCTTCGCCCATTCCTTCGGCAGCAGCTTCTTTTGCGATTCCGTCCGCAAGCATCTTCTTGGCAGAAGATTCCTTGGCGGCAGCAGTCTCCTCGGCCTCGGCCTGGATCACGCGCTCAGAGGCCCGCATTTCAGCAGCCACCTTGGCAGCTTCCGCTTCCTTGACGACGGTGTAAGCATCTTCGTCCGCCTTCAATTGAGCCGACTCCTTTTGTGCCTCGGCTTCCTTAATTTTACTAATCAAGGCCTCCTGTGCATTCGCTTCAGCAGTCGTTACTGTGACTTGCTTGAAGCGATCTGCGGTTGCAAATTCCTCGGTGTCTTTGATGCGCTGTTGTTCCTCGACGACTCCTTTTTCAACGGCAACCCGCTCACGGATTACTTCTTGAATCTCCTTCTTCTGAATCTCAATCGCTTTCTCGGCTTCGATCGATTTCAGCTCGGTCGCACGTTTCCGTTCGATCTCTTCAAGCATACGGTCGCGCTCGACTCGCTCTAACTCGACCCCATCGGTGCGCTCTTTATTACGCTGAGCAACTAGGACCTGACGTTGTTTATTTTCTTCTGAAATTTGGATCTCTTCCTCAGCGGAAATACGAGCCTGCTCGGACTTCTGGCGTTCCTCTTCAGAGACTTTCAAAGCTTCGGCTTCTTCGCGATACTGGACGGTCTCCACCTCGCGGCGCTGCTTGGATTCGGTCTCGGCTAGTTGGCGCTCCAGCTCTAGAATCGCTTCCCTTGCTTCCACGTCCTGTTGCTTTATGACCTTCTCTTTGTCGCGCTGAATGTTGTTCGAGAGCTTCGCCTGATTCGCGGTCAGCTCGGTGATTTTTTTAATACCTTCGGCATCAAGGATATTGTCTGGATCAAGCATCGAGAGCGGAGTCTGCTCAAGGTAATCGATCGCGGCATCATCGAGGACGAAGCCATTCAGGTCGGTTCCAATGACTTTCAAAATCTCGTCACGGAAGGTATCGCGATCCTCATAGAGCGCGATGAATTCGAAGCGCTTACCCACCGTCTTCAGGGCCTCAGAGAACTTCGCATCGAAGAGCGCGCGGATTTCATCTTCCGATGAAGCACGATCACAGCCGATGGACTCGGCCACGCGGAGCACATCCTCCGCCGCATTATTCACGCGAACGAAGAAGGCCACCTTGATATCTGCGCGGAGGTTATCCTGACAGATCAGACCATTCTTCCCGGTCCGGTCGATCTCGATGCGCTTCAGCGAAATGTCCATGTGATCAATCCGATGAAGGATTGGGTAGACCACGCCGCCGTTGAAATAGACTTTGGTCCCGCCGAAACCGGTCCGGACGAGCGCGGTGCCTTTTTCGACCTTCCGGTAAAAGGTCATGAGAAGGAAGATCGCGAAGGCGACCAGGGCGAGGAATGCAACGATTCCGATCACAAGGAGCTCTTGCCCCATAGCTAGCGGCATTATTTCATGGGTGTTCATAATTTTAGTTTTTGATTGGTTTGATGATAAATTTACGGGTGTCGTCATCGTGACCGATGACTAAGATTTCTTCGCCACGAACCATCGGTTCTTCACCTTCAGCAAGGCGGCAGTTTAGTAAGGCAGGCGCGCCTTTTGGGCGGATCACTTCGCACTGGCCGAAGTCCTTGTCTAGGACTCGGCTTTTGACAAATCCGGTCGAGCCAATGAGCGGCTCTTGATGCTCCTTATCGTTTTTAATGGACCGGAACATGGGGCAGAGGGGCTGCGTGACGAGCTTCACCCCAATGACGCTCAGTAAGAAATTCACCAAGAAGAGGCCGAATGCAATCAGCCCACTCTCGCCGGAATTGAGATAGAAATTACTGGCGATCGAGATGAGCCACAGGAAGAGCGTCAACAAACTCAGAACCAGCATCACCGGAACGTCGTGAGCATTGACGGCGCGCATTAAGAAACCAAGACCACCTCCACTCAGGAGGTCTGCTCCGCCGTCCACTTCGGCATCGATATCGACTTCAGAATCGAAGTCACCAATCCCAACCAGACTGACAAGCCAGAACAGAGAGACGAGTCCCAACAATAGGGTCAGCGGCAGATTATAAATCAAAAAAGCTTGGTCCCAGATCTCCTTCACAATGCAAAGAAAAACAGATTTCTGAAACCAGCTCCATTATAAAGCGCACTTCAATTTATAGAAAGTGGGTAAAGCCCGCAACCGTGTCTTCATCGAGCCGCTTCACCATGGCCTGCGAGAGGGCCACCATGGCGTGGTAATCAGCAGCACAGATGATGCCATTGTGAGAATGGATATATCGTGCCGGGGTTCCTAGCACGACGGATGGGACGCCCTCGTTGGCGAGGTGGAATGATCCTGCATCAGTCCCGCCACTGCTCCGAACCGTGACTTGATGCGGGATGCCCTCCTGCTTCGCGGTATCGATTGCGAATTGCGCGAGGCGCGGATTCATAATTGCGCTGGGGTCGTGGAGGCGGATTTGCACTCCACCTCCGAGGAGCCCCTGCCCCTCGCTCATTGGCATGCCGGGGGTATCGTCGGCGGGTGGTCCTTCTAGAACAATCGCGACGTCTGGCTTGGTAAGATTGGCGAGCGTCTTAGCCCCCCGTAGACCGAGTTCCTCCTGCACCGTGCCAGCCACGATGAGCTGACAATGTTCCGGCGCTGTCATTTGCCCCACTTGAATCGCCCCCGCCATTCCGACCCGGTTATCAAAGGCCTTCGTCATGTAATATCCCTCCTGATGCATCGGAGTCCATGGGCTCCACGGGCAGATTGGATCGCCGAGGCTCACGCCCCATTCCTCGACCTCTTTACGAGAGCGCCCGCCGATATCGACGAACATATTGGGAACTCCGATGACATTGTTCCGCTCAGCCGCAGAGAGGAAGTGCGGGGGCTTTGATGCGATGGTGCCGATGATTTTCACGCCTTCATTCGTCTTCACCTCCACCCGTTGTGCGAGAAGTGTGTGCCCCCACCATCCACCCACGGGGACCATTTTCAGGTAGCCGTTCGGAAGGATGTTCTGCACACGGAAGCCCACCTCATCCATGTGGCCCGCCACCATAACGCGCGGCCCTGAGCCCCCCTTCTGACAATACACTGAGCCGTTCTTATCACTCCCCAGCTCGCCATGCTCACGGAGTTCGGTGACGAAGATTTCCCGCACCTCATCCTCGTATCCGGGAACGCTGTGGGCTTGTGTGAGAGACTCAAGAAGTTGGAGGCCTTTGACTTGCATGAAAGATCTCTATCAAGACGGGCTTGATACTTGAACCCGAAAACTCAAGACTCCCCACTTTATGGCAAAGATCTCTGACGTTAACGTCCTCAATACGGCTCCCCTTCCCTCGCCAGCCGTCCTCATGCAGCAGGTCGCACGCACCAGCGAGCAAGCGGACCTCGTCCTATCTTCGCGCGAAGCTGTGCGCGATTCCCTTTTCGTCCCCGACTCCCGCTTCCTCCTCATCGTTGGCCCATGCTCTATCCATGACTCCGTAGCCTGCCGTGCCTATGCTGAAAAGCTCGCCGCTTTGGCTGAGGAAGTGAAAGACAAGATCCTCATCGTCATGCGTGTCTACTTTGAGAAACCTCGCACTACGGTTGGCTGGAAGGGCCTCATCATGGACCCTGATCTCGATGGTTCTGACAACATTCACAAGGGCCTCATCCAAGCGCGCGAGTTCCTCACCGACATGCTTTCCCTCGGTCTCCCCACCGCCACTGAGCTGCTAGACCCCATCACGCCCCAATACATTGCTGACCTCATTTCGTGGTCCGCGATCGGCGCCCGCACGAGCGAGAGTCAGACGCACCGGCAAATGGCTTCCGGCCTCTCCATGCCACTTGGTTTCAAAAACACCACTTCAGGTGATCTCGTCGCCGCTATCAATGCCATCAAGGCAGCGTCCCAACCGCAGACCTTCCTTGGAGTATCAAAAGAAGGCATTGCCTCCGCCGTCTCCACCGCCGGGAATCCCCACTGTCACCTCATCCTCCGGGGTGGCGATCACGGACCAAACTTCGATGCCGACTCCATTAAGAACACGCGCGATGTCTTATTAAAAAGCAATCTCCTCCCCAGCATCATGGTCGATGCCTCCCACGCAAACTGCGGAAAGGACGCAGCCCAGATGCCCGCCGTCTTCGAGGAAATCATCCGCCAACGTGCCGCTGGTGATACCTCAGTCATCGGAGCGATGCTCGAAAGCCACCTCGTCGCCGGAAATCAAAAATTCCCGCAACCTCTAGACCAACTCACCTACGGTCAATCAATCACCGACCAGTGCATCGATTGGGAAACGACCGAACGCCTCGTCCGTGACGCGGCAGCCGCGCTGTAATAAAGATTTGAAAATACGCTTATGAACACTTCTCCAAATAGCTCTTGGTTCTATGCCGAAGGCCATGAACGCCGTGGCCCCGTGCCATTCCACCAACTTCAAGAAATCTTAGCCTCAGGACTTTCAACCGATTCCTTAGTTTGGACGGAGGGCATGGAAAATTGGCTTCCAGCTCAGACCATTCCGGGCCTGACCAACTCTGCCGTGCCCATGGCAGCAGCTAGCGCAATCGATACGTCAAACCCTTACGCCCCACCTTCTTACACCGCTCCCATACAACACTCTTCAGAAGGAGTCATAACGTTAGGAGAGCCCCCTGCCATTCCCATCCCACTCGATGTTGGTTTTTGTATTGGCCAAGCTTGGAAATATACCCGTGCAAATTTAGGACCCCTCCTCCTCATGGGTATCGTCATCTGGCTCATCGGAGCCGTGATCGGCGGTGGTCTCACCTTC
>JALZWJ010000162.1 GCA_023300065.1 Akkermansiaceae bacterium | reverse complement strand
TGTGGTAGTAGGATTCTTTGAGGCGAGAAACGGGGATTTGGCCTTCGACGATGAAGTGGGTGGAGGTTTCGCGTTGTTGAAGGAGGGAGCGCCAGTTTTGCATAGATGCTTTATTAAGGAGTAGTTTGAACGCGGCACTTTTGGACGACTTGAGACCATGTGAAGTCTTTGCGGAGCATGTCGGCTAGGAACTGGTCTTTTGAGGAGAGCTTGGCGGCGTTGGCTAGGTTTTGGGGGGAGGTGAGGCGGGAGAAGAGGTGGTGTTGGATTTTGGATTTTTGGGTGGTTTTAGTTCCGTAGCCGTTGGGTTGGTTGGCGGACCAGTAGGTGAGGGTGGTGGGGGTTTGGGAAAGGTAGATGACGAGGTGGCCGCGTTCTTTGCCGCCGATGGCAGTGGTCCACCACATTTTAAGGAAGTCACCGGGGCGGGCGTGGGGGTATGAGGTGAAGTTGACGCCGCAGTTGAGGTCGGCGAAGAGCTTGGCGGTGCCGGGGCCGTTGGCGTTCCAGCGGCCGAATATTTCTTCGCCGTCTTGGACGCCGAGGTTGGCGTAGCGGGTGAGGGTTGTTTCTGGGAGTGACTGGGTGAGGTGGAGTTGCTCGATGGTGCGGAGGAAGACGAGGTAGGTGGCGCCGGAGCAGAAGGTGGGGCCGATTTTTGGGAGGTCTTGTTTGAAGGATCGGTTCTGGAGGGTGACGCTGGCGGCGAGGCGGTCGACGTCTTTTTGGGAGGCGGCGTAACCCTTGCCGTGCGGCATGGTTTTGATGGCGGCGAGGATGAGGGGGTTGGTGTCCTGAGAGGGCGCGGTGGTGGTGGTAGGGGCGACTTGGGCGCAGGAGGAGAGGATAAGCAGGAGGGCGAGAAGGAGTCGCATGGTGTTGAGCTTAAGTGATGCTCTGTGATGGGTCAAACTCTTGAGCGTTGAACTAGATGGTTGGATTCAGTAGAGATGGTTGATGAGGAAATTGCTAGGATGTCTTGTTTTGTTTTTTGGGACGACTTTTCATTGTGCGGCGGTGGAGTGGATGCAAGCGCGTGGCGGTAAAAGACAGGGGGTGGTGGATGCTAAGGAGGTTCCGGTGAAGGTTAATTTTGAGAAGGATGTGATGTGGAAGACTACGATTCCGGGAAAGGGATGGTCATCACCGTTGATGAGTGAGGGATTGATTATTCTAACGACGGCGGTTGGTGAGGAGGAGGTGGAGCTGCGAGTGGTGGCGGTGGATCCGGAGACTGGGAAGATTGTTTGGAATCAAAAGGTCTTTGATCCCGGTAAGGCGGAGGTGGCGTCACGGCATCACAAGAATAGTTTGGCGAGCTCCACTGGCTTGATTTCGGATGGCGTGATTTATGCGCACTTCGGGCACATGGGGACTGCGGCGCTGAGTCTTAAGGATGGGGCGGTGAAATGGCGCTATCATGAGACTTACGATCCGGTGCATGGCAATGGTGGGAGCCCAGTTTTGGCTGATGGGGTATTGGTGTTTACGGCTGATGGGAACGATGAGGCCTTGGTGAGAGGGCTTGATGCGGCAACTGGGAAAAAGGTTTGGGAGGCGCGTAGGAAGGTGGAGGCCAAGAGGAAGTTTTCATTCGGGACACCCTTGTTGGTGGAGATGAATGGGCACGCGGTGGCGGTATCGCAAGGGAGCGAAGTGGTGGCGGCTCATCGTGTGAAGGATGGGAAGGAGCTGTGGTCGCTGGATGTAGGGGGTGTCTGGTCGGTGATTCCGACGCCGCTATTGGATGAGGGGATTATTTATCTCTCGACGGGATTTGGAAAAACTCGCTTGTTGGCGATCAAGTTAGAGGGTGCTGCGGGAGATGTGACGAAGACGCACGTGAAGTGGGAGGCTAAGAAGGGGATCCCGACAGTCCCTTCTTTTATGATTCGGGGGGATACGATTTATCTACTGGAAGATAAGGGGAAGTTGAGCGCGGTGGATAAGGAGAGCGGGGAGATTCTGTGGGCAGAGTCGCTTCGGCGTAATTTCTCGGGGTCGCCGGTGATGGCGGGGAATCACTTCTATTCGTTTAGTGAAGAAGGGGTGGGGTATGTGCACGAGGTATCGCGTAAGGGCGCGAAACAGGTGGCGGAGAATGATTATGGTGAGCCCATTTTTTCGTCCCCGATCATCTTTGATAGGACGATGATTTTGCGGTCGGAGACGAGTCTTTGGAGAATTAAAGGGGGTTAATATCCGAGCCAAGGTCCGAGCCATTTTTCGGCTTCTTCGACGTCCATTTCTTTGCGTTTTGCGTAGTTCTCGATCTGATCTTTTTGGAGGTTGTCGATCATGAAGTAGTGGGAGTCTGGGTGGGAGAGGTAGAGGCCGCAGACGGCGGAGCCGGGGTGCATGGCTTGGGATTCGGTGAGTTCGACGCCGGTTTCTTCGGTGGCTTTGAGGAGGTTGAAGAGGAGGGGTTTTTCGGTGTGGTCTGGCTGAGATGGGTAGCCGGGGGCGGGGCGGATGCCTTGGTATTTTTCGTGGATGAGCTCGGACTTGGTGAATTGGCCGGGGCGCTCGATGCCCCATGAGATGCGGGCGCGGTGGTGGAGGAGCTCGGCGAAGGCTTCGGCGAAGCGGTCGGCGAGGGCCTGGACCATGAGGGCTTCGTCGATATTGTTTTGTTCGCGGAGTTCGGCCGCCCATTCGTCGGCTCCATGGATGCCAACGACGAAGCCGCCGAGGTGGTCATTGGCGGGAGCGACGTAGTCGGAGAGGGCGAAGTTTGGTTTACCGGATGATTTTTCGTTTTGTTGGCGGAGGGTGTGGAAGGTGGTGTTTTGGTTTGGGATGATGATGTCATCGCCATGGGCGTGGGCGGGGAAGAAGCCGTAGATGCCGGAGGCGGTGAATTTCTTTTCGGCGATGATGCGCTCAAGTAATTCTTGGGCTTCGAGGTAGAGGTCTTTGGCGACTTTTGCGCCTTCTTCGTTGCGGGTTTTGAGGGTCTCGGTTTCGGAGTCCCAGACGCCGCGGAGTTCCCAGGTGTGGAAGAAGGGGGTCCAGTCGATGTAGTTTGCGAGTTCGCGGAGGGACTGGGATTTGATGGTGCGGGTGCCGGTGAATTCGGGGACGGGTGGGTGATAGTTAGCCCAGTCGATTTGGACCTTGTTGGCTTGGGCGTCGGCGAGGGAGATGGTGGGTTTCTTGGGGCCGCTGGCGAATTTTTCGCGGGCTTTCTCGTGCTTGAGGTTATTTTCGGCGATGAATTTTTCGCGGTGTTCTTGAGAGAGTAGAGAGGTGGTGACGGGGACGGAGCGGGAGGCATCGAGCACGTGGACGAGGGGGCCGCTGTAGTGCTCGGCGATCTTGATGGCGGTGTGAGCGGAGCTGGTGGTGGCTCCGCCGATGAGGATGGGGATGCTACGTTTTCCGAAGCCGCGTTTTTCGGCTTCTTTGGCGACGGTGATCATTTCATCGAGGGAGGGGGTGATGAGGCCGGAGAGGCCGATGATGTCGGCGTCGTGTTCTTCCACGGCATCGAGAATTTTGTTGCAGGGGACCATGACGCCCATGTCGACGACGTCGAAGCCATTACAGGTGAGGACGACGCCTACGATGTTTTTGCCGATGTCGTGGACGTCACCTTTGACGGTGGCCATGATGACTTTTCCGTTTGAGAATTGTCGGGTGGCGAGGCGGCGGGCTTCGTCTGGATCTAGGTTGGGGGATTGGGCGAGGAGGCTGGAAGTCTCCGCTACGATTTTGGCCTCTTTTTCCTTGGCCATGAAGGGCTCTAGCCAGGCGACGGATTTTTTCATGACGCGGGCGGATTTGACCACCTGCGGTAGGAACATTTTCCCGGCTCCGAAGAGGTCGCCGACGATGCCCATGCCGTCCATGAGGGGGCCCTCGATGACGGTGAGGGGTTTCTCGTACTTGGCGAGGGCTTCTTCGGTGTCTTGGTCGATGAATTTGTCGATGCCTTTGAGGAGTGAGTGCTCGAGGCGTTTTTCGACGGAGGCTTTGCGCCAAGTGAGGTCTTCGACGAGTTTCTTAGCGCCTTGGCCTTTGAATTCTTCGGCGAGGTCTAGGAGGCGTTCGGTGGCGCCATCGTCTTTGTTGAGGAGGACGTCTTCAACGGCTTTTAGGAGGTGCTTTGGGATCTGGTCGTAGACCTCGAGCATGCCGGCGTTGACGATGCCCATGTCCATACCTGCTTGGGTGGCGTGGTAGAGGAAGGCGGAGTGCATGGCTTCGCGGACGGCGTTGTTTCCGCGGAAGGAGAAGGAGATGTTTGAGACTCCGCCGGAGACTTTTGCGTAGGGGAGGTTTTCTTTGATCCAGCGGGTGGCGTTGATGAAGTCTAGGGCGTAGTTATTGTGCT
>JALZWJ010000161.1 GCA_023300065.1 Akkermansiaceae bacterium | reverse complement strand
TTTTATTCTTCTTAGAATCACCCTTCTTCTTGGCAATCTTCTTCTCAGACATCGAAAGATGGCGATCAAACAGCGTGACGTATTTCTCGTAACCCTTCACCGCTTCTTGTTTCCAATGAGCTAGCTGCTCATCATACGTATCACGAAACTGCTTAAGCTTCTTTCTCTGATCATCAAGGGCCACTAGATTAGTCAGTTCGAGAGAATCATTCTTGAGGTCGAACATCTCTTCCGCTGGCTTCATGTTATCATTCTCATACCACCAGTAGGTGTATTTCATCTCCTTGGTCACGATGCTCATACACGTCGTCGCAGCGGGCGGAAACGTATTCATCAGCGCGAGGTGCGAGTGTATTTCTTTCTCCGGATTCTTTAGCAACGCCAAGAGACTCTTCCCATCGCTACCCTCCACCTGCGGAAGTCCTGCGAGTTCTAAAATCGTCGGTGCGAAATCAATATTCCCCGTCAATTCTCCACAACGAATCTTCTTCCCCGAGGTGTCGCTTCGCGGATCAAAGATCATGAGTGGAACCCGCGACGACTCCTCCATCGGAAGCACCTTTGAGCCATAGCCGTGGGAGCCGCAAATAAAGCCGTTATCACTCGTGTAAATGATCACCGTGTTATCAGCGACACCCTGTGCCTTAAGTTCCTCTCGAATCACCCCCAAAGCGACATCGATCGCATAGATCTGCTGATGATAGACCGCCATTACCTCGTCATATTTTTCGTCATACCCCCACTCATGATGGCGAACAAATTGACGCCCCTTCTTGCTCTGCTCAGAAAGGTGCTCCCCATAAATCCGCCCATAATTCGCCGGCTTAGTAAATTTCTTCCCCTTATAAATGTGATCAAATTTAGGGTCTGGGGTCGTCGGCCGATGGGGTGCTTTAAAGCTGATCGAAAGACAAAACGGCTTCCCTGCTTTCACCGAGGCCTTGATCACATCACGACCAAACTCTCCATACGATAAAGTCGAGTGAGGAAACTCTTTCGCATACTTCGCCATCGAAGGATTTCGAGCGGTCCGATAGTCCGACTGGCCCTTTGCTCCGCCATAGAAGTCAAAATCATCTTCACAGATTCCCTTTTCTCCCACCGAGATTCCAAATTTCCCCGCAAAAGCGGTGAGGTATCCCGCCTTCCTAAGCTGCATGGGATAAGATGTTTCCCAAAGCTCATCACTCAGATCGCCATGAGCAAAATTACAGCCTGTTTTATACTCATATCTACCAGTAAAGACGTTCGCCCGGCTCCCCATGCAAATCGCGGTCGTGACATAGTGCCGATCAAAGATCATACCCTCTTTTCCGAGCTGATCCATATGCGGCGTCTGCACATCCTTATTCCCGTAGCAGCCCACCGAATAGGTGCTCTGATCATCGGCCATCAGGTAGACAATATTCGGCCTCTGAGGCTGAGGTTCCGCAGCATCATCTGCCACCGCCCAAGGAGCGGCCACCAAAAATAGAGAGAGACGTAAGATCAAAGTCATCCGCTGCCTTATGGATAAATTGAACATCTTCGCCAAGGGACTTTTTCCCCAAACCGGAAAAACACCAATCTTCCATCGATCACCGAGGCCACTTCCAATCTCCTTCAGCCCATCCCTCTTTCTCCAAAGGGTTCCCGGTGGCCTCCCTGTCAATGAGCGCTCGATTATCGAATCGCGTCGTAGGATTCCGCGTCACGATTCACCGCCACTCCGCTCATCTATCATGGCATAGGCGATGCGTCTTTTCTCATCACGGGGCAAAAACTGCCTCCCGTAAAAGCAGCGCATCCTGATCCCGATACAAAATTGACGTTATGAAATATGGTTACTTATTAGATATGGACGGAGTCATCTACCGTGGCACCGAGTTCATCCCCGGAGCGAAAGAATTCATCCAGCGCCTCCGCGACACTGACACCCGTTTCCTCTTCCTCACCAACAACAGCCAGCGAACGCGGCGCGACGTTGCGATGAAACTCTGCCGGATGGGAATCAATGCCACCGAGCGTGACATCTTCACTTGTAGCATGGCCACTGCCCGCTTCGTGGCCCAACAAAAACCCGGCGGCTCCGCCTACGTGATCGGCGAAGGCGGCCTCCTCAATGCCCTCCACCAAAATGGCTACTCGATCGTAGAAGATAACCCGGACTTCGTGATCGTGGGCGAAGGACGGACCATGACTTTTGAAATGATCGAAAAGGCGGTCCGCCTTGTCGCAAAAGGAGCACGGCTCATCGCGACCAACCTCGACCCGAACTGCCCCACCGAAGCCGGCATCCGCCCGGGCTGCGGAGCGATCGCCGCCATGATCGAGAGCGCCACTGGCAAGAAGGCCTTCTCCGTCGGCAAGCCCAGCCCCATCATGATGCGCGCCGCCCGAAAGCAACTCGGCCTCAGTAGCGAGGAAACCATCATGGTCGGAGATACGATGGAGACTGATATCTTGGGTGGAGTCGGCCTCGGATACCGCACCATCCTCGTTCTGTCAGGAGGCACTACGAAAGAAGAACTCCCGGACTTCGCCTACTCGCCTGACTTGGTCTTAGACAGCGTCGCCCACATCCCAGAGGAGCCGGACTTCACCACCCTGCCTACAAGCACAGCTCCAAGGGTGGGGTCAATGTCCACACTGGATTGACCTCGCTGACTCTCACCATAGACTCCCCCCATGGAGGGGCTAAAGAAGATCCGGATTGCAATCGTGATTGTCATGTTCGGGTTGGTGCTGAGTGGGGTCACTGCCTTTCCGCTTCTGCATGAATTGAATCTCATCTCTGCGCTCCTGACGGGTGGGAGTGCTGATCTCACGCCGGGGAACTATGAAGGATTCACGCACTGGATTTTGAAAGTAAGAGAGGGACTAGAGATGACACACGCGAACTATCCCTTCATCGCTTACGGGACCGATTGGCTCGCCTTCGCGCATCTCATGATCGCGCTCTTCTTCATCCTCCCATACCGGGACCCCGTCCGCTATGAAGGGGTGCTGCATGTGGGAATCTGGATGTCTCTGCTCGTCTTTCCCCTCGCTCTGATTTGCGGGGCGATCCGGGGGATCCCGCTCTGGTGGCGCCTTATCGATTGCTCATTCGGGGTCCTCTGCATCCCCCCACTCATCTACGCGAT
>JALZWJ010000160.1 GCA_023300065.1 Akkermansiaceae bacterium | reverse complement strand
AGCACGCATTGACCTTTTCCTCTTCTACAAAGAAGCCCTCATTAATATCTGCCGCCACTCTGGAGCTAACCAAGTAAGCACTCAACTCATTGCCGACAAACAGACAATCTGCCTTATCATTAGTGACAACGGGGTGGGCCTCCCTCCAAGCGATCAACTTCAAACCCCACCTGCCCTCAAGCGGCGAGCCCACCTCATGGGGGCCCAAGTGAAAACCGAAGCTCCACCAAACGAGGGAACCCGAATCACGCTTCAACTCAGGCACCCTAAGCATCGAATTTTACATTGGCTTAAAAAAGCAAAGCGCGCATATTGAATATCACCACTCTGAACGACCCACACTCTGACGCAAAATGCCAAGCTCTATCCAAATCATGCTTGTCGAAGATAGCCCAGAATACCGAGATACGATTTCCTTGGCCGCAAAAAGGGAGGCTGGCATCACCATTAGCTCCATATTTGGAACAGCTGAGGAAGCGATCAAGCGCTTAGAAAATACGGGTAACACCTCCACTCCAACACTGATCCTGCTTGATCTCAATCTCCCTGGGTTATCAGGGATAAAAGCCATTCCCTTACTGGCCCAAGTCGCTCCAGGCATTCCCATTATCGCCCTCACTCAATCTGACCGAGAAGCCGATGTTCTCGCCGCCATTTCGGCAGGGGCAAGCGGATACCTCCTGAAAGACTCGACACGACAACAGATCTTCGAAGGCATTCGAATCGTCGCAGATGGCGGATCCATCATTGACTCACAAGTTGCCTCTTACCTTTTCAAGGCAATCAAAAAACCCTCAGAGAAAAATAATCTAAAAACTTCCCTAGCGGCACGTGAACTCGAGATTCTAAAACTCATCGCCAAAGGGAAAGCCCAAAAAGAAATCTCCGAGCATCTCAATATCTCTAGCAATACCGTGGCCACCTATCTCCGGCGCATCTACGACAAACTCAATGTCCACAATGCCCCCGAAGCGGTGGCAAAGGCCTACCAAGAAGGAACGCTCCCTCGGTAACTGGAAACCACAAAGACTCACGCTGCGAGACTCTAACAAAAGGAGGGAGCAACACCTATACTCAGTGGCAGGCTTTAATCAATTGCGAGGAACTTCCGCTCCACGACTTCGAGGGCGAGCGCTTCGAGGGTCTCGTCTTCGAGTTTCTCGATTGCTTCAGCAGAGAAGCCTTTTGCGACGAGGCTGCGGGCGAGCTTTGGCTGGATGCCGCGTGCCATGAGGTAGAAAATTTCTTCTTCACTGACGCGTGCGCTGGTGGAGCCGTGGGAGCACTTGACGTCGTCCGCATTGATTTCGAGACCGGGCATGGAGTGCGCCTCGCAATCGTCTGTCATCATAAGATTCCGGCAGGTCTGGTAAGCATCGGTTCCGTGTGCGCCTTCGTCTACGAAGATGAGGCCGGAGAAGATGGTCTTTCCTTTTCCGAAGAGGGTGTTTTTGAAAAGGAGATTTGAGTAGGTATCGCGCGATCCGTGGTGCTGGAAGGTCCGTTGGTCGAACTCCTGATTTGTGTCAGGGAGGGCGACGGAGAGGATGTGCGATTGGCCATCGGAGCCATCGACCGTGGAGTAGGTTTCCTCGCGGACCCACTTGGAACCGGTGTGGATGATGGCTTGCTTGGCATCCGAGCCGGCCTGTAGGCAGGAGTCGGCGATGCGGATGAACTTGCTGGCTAGGTTTAGCTCCTGGGTGACGAGGAATTTAACATCCGCTTTGTCACCGAGGTTCACATCGACTGCGGTGAGCACCACTGCGGCGGCTTCATCAGTCGAGATGAACCGCTGGATGACGCGGAGCTTTGCGCCAGCCTCGGCATTGATGACGAGGCTTGGGAGAAGGAGGCCCTCGCCGGTGACGAGGTGGATGATTTCAATCGTCTCCTCACCAGAGGCGGTGATGGAGATGCCGTGATCAGACTTTGCGGCATGAAGCGCGGCGAGTTTAGGCGATCCGAGGCGGGACTCGGGGCCACAGGATTCGCTGAGAGCCGTCACGGAATCATGAGATCCAGAGACGAGTTCGGCATTTTGGAAAACGAAGCGGGCAGCGCCTTCGATCTCGTCAGGGAGATCAGCAGAAGCACCAGCACCCACCAGCTCGATGCCGGAGAGGTTGGCTTCTTTCCAGGAGCCAAAGCGCCAGTTTTCAACGGTGCGGATTGGCCAGTCGAGTGACTCGAATTTTTCGAGCGCGGGAGATGTGAGAGTAGCGGGCATTTGAAGAAAGTTTGAAGTTTTCAGTTTCAAGTTTGAAGAGAAAGGAGTGTTCAGGAAGCGAGGCTTTAGACTGAACACTTCAACCTTCAAACTTTTAGCCGACCGAGCCTTCCATCTCGAGGTCGATGAGGCGCTTGAGTTCGACGGAGTATTCCATGGGGAATTCTTCGACGAGGTCGTTGATGAAGCCGTTGACGGCGAGGGACATTGCTTGGGTCTCGGAGAGGCCGCGCTGCTGCATGTAGAAGAGCATTTCTTGCGAGACTTGGCTGACGCTGGCCTCGTGCTGAGTGACGTGCTGGTTCCCCTTCACGGAGATCGCAGGATAGGTATCGGTGCGGCTCTTCGGGTTGATGAGGAGCGCATCACATTCGGTGTTATTCTTGCAGCCTTTGAGGTGCTTTGGGATGTGGACTTGGCCACGGTAAGTGGAGCGACCTTCGCCGACTGAGATCGATTTGGAGACGACGTTGGAGGTCGTGTTGTTCGCGGCGTGAATCATTTTTGCACCGGTGTCTTGGTGCTGGCCGTCGTTCGCGAGAGCGATGGAAATGACCTCTCCGCGCGCACGCTCGCCCTTCATGACCACCCCGGGGTATTTCATGGTGAGACGTGAGCCGATGTTACAATCGATCCAGCGGATCTCAGCGTCTTCGTGAGCCAGGCCACGCTTTGTGACGAGGTTGAAGACGTTCGATGACCAGTTCTGAACGGTGATGTATTGAATCTTAGCGCCCTTCATTGCGACGAGTTCGACAACTGCGGAGTGCAGCGTGGCGGTCTCGAATTTAGGAGCGGTGCAGCCTTCCATATACATGACTTCGGAGCCCTCGTCAGCGATGATGAGCGTGCGCTCGAACTGGCCGAAGTTCTCAGAGTTAATGCGGAAGTATGCCTGGAGCGGGTGCTTCAGCTTCACACCCTTTGGGATGTAGATGAAGGAACCACCAGACATGACCGCGGAGTTGAGAGCGGAAAATTTATTGTCGCCAACGGGGATTACTTTTCCAAACCATGGGCGGAAAATTTCTTCGTGCTCCTTGAGGCCTTCGGAGCAGGTCACGAAGATGACGCCTTCGTCAGCGAGGGCTTCTTTGACGTTTGAGTAGGCTGCTTCGGAGTCGTATTGTGCTTCTACTCCGGCGAGGAAGGCGCGCTCTTGCTCGGGGACGCCGAGGCGGTCGAAGGTCTCGAGAACCTCAGGAGGGACCTCATCCCACGAGCGCTTAGGAGTCGCTCCATCGGAGAGGTAGTAGCGGATTTTATCGAAGTCGATGGCATTGAGATCTTCCGTGGCCCAGTTGGTGGGCATTGGCTTAGAGAGGAAAACCTCCAGCGCCTTGTGGCGGAAATCATTGATCCACTGCGGCTCATCCTTGACCTTGGAAATGTAATCCAAGGTGTCTTTGGTGAGACCAAAACCGGCATCGAATTTGTGGTTCTCCGGGAAAGAAAAGTTTCCAATGTCGTCTTTCTCAAGAGCAACTTGCTGAACGGTGGCGGTTTCTGAGTTCATAACGTTGGGGCTTTAAAGATTAAACAGTTTGTTTGAGGAAGTCGTAACCGTTCGCCTCGAGTTCGAGAGCTAGTTCGGCACCACCAGATTTAACGATTTGACCATCGGACATGACGTGAACGACGTCTGGCTTGATGTAGTCGAGGAGACGTTGGTAGTGAGTGATGACGAGGAAACCGCGCTGTGGTGAGCGCATCGAGTTGACGCCTTTGGCGACGACTTTGAGAGCGTCGATATCGAGGCCGGAGTCGGTCTCATCGAGGAGGGCGTAGCGTGGGTCGAGCATCATCATTTGGAGGATCTCGTTGCGCTTTTTCTCACCACCGGAGAAGCCTTCGTTCACGGCCCGCTTGGTGAACTTACGGTCCATTTCAAGCTCATCCATCTTGGCATACATGCTTTTGTAGAAGCCGACGGCGTCGATCTCTTCGCCATCAGGCATACGAGCTTGGAGAGCAGCGCGGAGGAAGTTGGCATTGGAAACACCGGGAACTTCAGCAGGATATTGGAAGGCGAGGAAAATACCGGCACGGGAACGTTCATCGACTTCCAGATCGGCGATGTCGACTCCATCAAGGAGGACTTTTCCGCCCGTGACTTCGTAGTCGTCATGACCGGCGATCACTTTGGAGAGAGTGGATTTTCCTGAACCGTTCGGTCCCATGATTGCGTGGACTTCGCCCGCTGGGATGTCAAGATTCAGACCTTTGAGGATCGGCGTGCCGTCGACGGACGCTTGGAGGTTTTCGATGGTTAGGCTCATGCTAGTAGAGAAAGTGTATTATTTGCCGAAACTGCCTTTCAGGCTGATTTCGAGATGACTGATTTTGGTTCCTTGAGGGAGTTCGAGGATATCTTCAAGCTTAACTCCCTCTTTAAAGACAACGTCGTGGATT
>JALZWJ010000159.1 GCA_023300065.1 Akkermansiaceae bacterium | reverse complement strand
CCCAGCCGCTGAGGTGGCAGAGGGTGTGCCAATTCTGACCGGCCTCGCGGCAGTGCGGAGTCTAAGCGTGACTTACGAGGCCGATGGCTGGTCCATCGATTCCAGCGCGGCAGTCCGCAAGAAGGTGCGAGAAGGAAAGGGGAGTTCCGCGCAACTCTGGCTCGCTCCCGAGCGGAATGCGATGGTGGTGCTGAGCCCCCGCGCCCGCGACGTGGCGGCGGAAGCGACCCGCTTTTATATTGAGGGCAATGACCTCTTCATCCCCGGTCCCGGAGTGGTCGATGGCCGCCACCGTATCAGGGTGCGCCCAGCACAGGGGCAGGTCAAAAAGCTCGTCCTCACTGTTCCCGAGGGATTCACGGTGAGTGATGTGAAGAGTAAGCTGGTGGGACCTTGGCGCTTTGATCCCTCGACCCGTGTGCTGACGGTCGAGCTAGCACCGTTCCAGTCGAAGCCATTTTCGATCGCGATTGAGACCCAGCGCGCGCTCGCCGAGCTGCCCGCCGAGGTCATGGTCTCGCCCATGCGCGTGAAGGGCGCGGCAGGAGAAGTCGGGATGCTGGCGCTCGCTTTTGGTAAGGAAGCCCAACTTGACCGCGACGAACCGAAGGGGATGTCATTGGTCAATCTCGCGGACTTCGGCAGTGGAATGCTGCCCCGTGATCGGGAGGGCAAGCCGACCGCCTCACTCCAAAAAGTCTACCGCTACGCCAAGGCGGCGGCTTCGTTAAAACTTAAAGTCGCCCCCGTAGCCCCGGAGGTAAGGGTTGATTCAAAGCAACGCCTTTCCTTTGGTGAGGAGCGCGTGGTGCTGGCTGTTGATCTCACCGCCGCGATTACGCGAGCCGGGGTCTTCCGTCTCAGCTTTCCGCTCCCGAAAGGGTTCGAGGTCGAGTCGCTCACCGGCGCTGCGCTCAACCACTGGGTTGAGAATGAGGAAGCGGGCCAGCGATTTGTGACCCTGAACCTGAATGGGAAAACGATAGGGGTGCAGAAGTTTTCGCTCGTCCTTAATAGTGCCCCACCTGCCTTGCCTGTGAAAAATTGGGCCGTCCCAAGAGTGATCCTCCGCGAGGCAGATCGCCAAGCCGGGCAACTGATGATCACCCCAGGCCGTGGCATTCAACTGAGTGTGGAGCGGCGGAAAGATCTCTCCGCGCTGGACCCCCGCTCGGTGGGTGGGACTCAGGCGGGGGCGCTCGCGTTCCGCCTCCTGCAGAAATCTTGGGAGTTGGACCTCGCGGTCGATCAACAGGCCTCCTCAGTCGCGGCGCGCATCTTACATGATGTGGCGCTTCGCGAAGGGCGCTCAAGGTCACGGGTCGATCTCCGTTTGCAGATTGCCCACGCCTCGATCCGTGAGTTGGAGGTCACCCTTCCGGTGCTTTCAGAAGTAGACGCCCAGACCGTGCGAGTCTCAGGCGCGGAAGTACGAGACATCATCAACTTAGGAGAGAGACAGTGGCAGGTCCGCTTTAAACGACGCGTCATTGGCGAGGTCCCACTACGCATCGAGTATGAGCAGAGCGTGGAGCAGTCCCTCATTCAGACCACCTTGATCCCATCAGCGCGTCAGCAGGAGAGCTTCCTCGCGCTGCGCCCGGGAGTCCGCCTAAAACTCGCCCCGGTGAAGGCAGCGGGCTGGGATCCGGTGGACTGGGTGTTGTTGCCGAAGGCTCTCGCCCAGCTAGATCGTAGCACCGCTCCAGCGTCCTTCCTCCGTAGCACCCAGCCGGGCGCAGGAGTTCCGGTAAGTTGGAAACGCCATGCCGTGGTGAGCAGTGCACGCATGCGGGTTTTGAACGGCACCCTCCATACCGTGCTCTCTCCGCAAGGTGAATTGATCAATCAGGCTCAGCTCGAGCTGGAGACCCGTCAGCGGGGTTCGCTCGTCCTCACCTTGCCGGCCCAGAGCCGCCTCTTCGGGGTCTTTGTGAATGAGGAAAGCGCGCTCGTGGTAAAGGATGGAGATTCCTACCGCTTCCACGTCACCGGTGATGGCGGCGGCAGCAAGGCCGCGGTGAAGTTCACTTACACCACCTCCATCGCACCGGATTCGTTGGCCGATCTCTCACTCACTGCCTTCAATATCGGGGAACCTTTGGAAAACGTCACTTGGACTGTCTCGATGCCAGAGGGCTACGCCATGAAAGCCGCGGGAGGGGACTTGGATTTCGATGAGTCGCTCAGCCTCAATGAGGCGGAGCGGGGGAGTTACCGCCAGTTGGTGACTCAGCAGAATAATAAGAAGCAAAAGGACTCGCTCCAACGACTCACGAAAGCGAGCAGCTATCTAAAAGCAGGGGAGCAGTTCAAGGCGAATCGCACACTCGTGCAGGTCTACAATCAGTCGAACCTCGACCCCGCCAGTAATGAAGACGTCCGCGTGCAGGTCGAGAACCTCGCCACCAAGCAGGCCGTGATCGCGCTCAATACCCGCCGCCAACGACTCTATAGTGATAATAATGGAGTCCAGCTTCAGCAGGGCCAAGGGAATGGGCAGATCGAGGCTGCGACGCTCGCCAATCCGATCTTCGCCGGGAATCTCAACTTCGGCCGTGAAGATTACCAAAAAGTGATCAATGGCAACAATGCCGAGGTAAATCGCCAGCTCGATACGATCGCGCAGAAGTGGGTCAAGAACCAAGGCATCACCGAGCCGGTGAGCCAGCAGCTGGATCCGGTGATTCCGACCTCGGGGGAAACGCTCGTCTTTTCCCGTAAAATCCAAGTCGATGGGGGCGAGGCTTTGTCCCTAAAGCTTGAAATTCAGAGCGATAAACCTGTGCAATCGATGATGGGGCGGCTCTGGATTCTGCTCCTGATTGCGGTCTGTTTGTTCTTTGTTTGGAGGTTGCGAAAATAAAGGCGGTCTTTTTGCCTTAAAGTATTGACGGAACTCCTTTTTTTTCTAGAGTCGCGCCACGCGAATTAGCACTCGTAGCTCAATTGGATAGAGCGCCTGACTACGAATCAGGAGGTTAGGGGTTCGACTCCCTTCGAGTGTGCCATTCGCGTTTTTTATGCACGGGTCCCAGTGGCACGGCGTAGGAAACGCGAATGGCTCGTTTTCTTTACGGGGATACCCTTGAGGAAAGTGGTAAGGAGCTGAGAATAAGCACGTTGGCGCCCCGCAATGCTTGTTTTTTTCCAGTGGGGCACCTGTCGTCTGGACGATTAACCAAACTAACCCAAATTCTAACCTACAGTTATGAGTGATACCGCAGTTGCGGATGCCGCGAATTCGGAGCTTTCAGCTTTGATCGATGAGCATTTCCGCGAGTTTAAAGAAGGATCCATTGTCAATGGCACAATCCTTGACATCCGCCCCCAAGTCGTCGTTGTCGACATTGGATACAAATCAGAGGGAGCCATCCCGGTTGCCGAATTCGAAGACGAAGAAATCGAAGTCGGTGATGAAGTTGAAGTTCTCCTTGAGCGCCTCGAAGATGATGAAGGACTCATCGTCCTCTCGAAAGAGAAGGCAGCCCAAAAGCAGAACTGGGAAAAGATCATGCAAGTTTACGAGGCTGGTGGCCTTGTGAAAGGAAAAGTCAAAGCCGCTGTCAAAGGTGGGCTTATGGTGAACGTCGGTGTGGAGGCTTTCCTCCCCGGTTCACAAGTCGACATCATTCCTCCTCGCGACCTCACCGAGTATGTCGGAAACGTTTACGAATTCAAAATCGTAAAGGTGAATGACGACCGCAAGAACCTCGTTCTGAGCCGCCGTGAAGTCATCGAAGCTGAGCGCGCAGAGCTCCGCCAGAAATTCCTCCAGACCGTCACGGTTGGTGATAAGGTCATTGGTCAGGTTAAGAACATCACCGACTTCGGTGCGTTTGTTGACCTTCAGGGCATGGACGGACTCCTTCATATCACCGATATGAGCTGGGGCCGCATCGCTCACCCATCCGAGATGCTCCGCGTGAGCCAAGAGCTCGAGGTTCAGATCCTCGACGTGGACCGCGAAAAAGAGCGCGTCTCACTTGGTCTCAAGCAGATGACCGACAACCCATGGGCTGACATTGAAGCTCGCTTCCCGATTGCGGCAGAGGTTTCCGGTAAAGTCACCAAGCTTCTTCCTTACGGAGCATTCATCGAGATCGAAAAAGGTGTCGAAGGTCTTGTCCACGTTTCCGAGCTCTCCTGGGTCAAGCGCATCACGCGCCCCAGCGATGTCCTCGAAATCGATCAGGAAATCAAAGCTGTCGTTCTTGGCATCAGCATCGAGGAGCAGAAAATCTCCCTCGGCGTCCGCCAGCTCGAAGAGAACCCATGGTCCGAGATCGAAGCCCGTTACCCAATTGGCAAAGAGATCAAGGGCGAGGTGCGCAATCTCACCGCTTACGGTGCGTTTGTTGGCCTAGAAGAGGGAATCGACGGTATGATCCACGTGTCCGACCTCAGTTGGACCCGCAAGATCAACCACCCTTCCGAGATGCTCAAGAAGAGCGACGAAGTGGAGGCAGTTGTCCTTTCAATCGACAAGGAGAACCAGCGTGTTTCCCTTGGTATCAAGCAGCTTGATAACGACCCATGGTCCGACATCGACGGTAAGTTCAAGGTTGGCGATAAAGTCACCGGAACTGTTGCTAAGATCGCTTCCTTCGGAGCCTTCGTCAGCCTCGATGGCGACATCGACGGCCTCATCCACATCTCGCAGCTTAGCGAAGAGCACGTGGAGCGCGTTAAGGATGTCCTTAAGGTTGCCGACGAAGTCGAAGCCCGCGTCATCAAGGTC
>JALZWJ010000158.1 GCA_023300065.1 Akkermansiaceae bacterium | reverse complement strand
CACCCCCTCCCTACCCAATCCAACAGCCACAGTCAAGCTGGTTGCCTGACACCTTAGTATTTGCTCGAGGCAGCCTGATTGGGGGCTGGGAGGACACTTTCTAAAGTGTCTTTCCTTAGGCGGGGACGGGGGCGGCGACTATTCGCTTTCTTCGACGTGGAGGACGTCTCTGAAGAGGTCGATTTTCCCTTCGGCGTAGTGGCGGAGTTTTAGGTAGCGGAAGGCTTTCCACATGTCATCGCGTTTACGGAGTGAGAGGGCCTCGATGATGCTGGCTTTTGCATCGGGGAAGGAGGCTGGGAAGATTTCTTTGTTTTGTTGATGCCAGGCGCGGGCTTCTTCTTCGGTGACGTCATCGGGGACCCATTGCTCGAGGTAGTCGGCGCGTTGGAGGCGGGCGGCGAGGCGCATTTCTCGTTCTTTTGAGCCCGCCCAGCGGGCACGGTTTGCGAGTTCGTCGAAGATACGGGGGTCGAGGTAGCGGTCTTTTTCTTCGGCGACGGCTGCTGCGATTTTTTCGGCGGGGACGGCGACGTCTTCGGCGTTGGCGACTTTGATCTGGAGCTTGATGAGCTCTTGGTCGATGAGTTGCTGGAGGACGAGTTCGCGTAGGAGGTGGCGCTCATCCGGCCCGGGTTGGTCTGGGGTGCGGCCACGGCGCCAGAGGTATTCTCTGATCGCTTCTTCGACCTGGGCGCGGTAAATGGGCCGGTAGTAGACACGGGCTACAATGCCGGAGGCTTTTGCCTCGGCGATGATGGCTTCGGTATCGCGCGGGGAGGTGTTGAGGGTGCTGTGGAGCGGCCCGTTAAAGATGAAGAGGTCACAGATCAGGTAGCCGATGAGGACGGTGTAAACGCCCATCCGCAGGGCCATGATCTTAGGGACACTCATCGGACGATGACGCGGGCGCCGGGGCGGGCGTATTGGGGAAAGCGGGCGGCATCCCAGTTCGCGAGGCGGTAGCAGCCCGCACTCTGAGCGCGACCAATGGTGCGGGGATTGGAGGTGCCGTGGATGCCGATACCAGATTTGGAAAGACCGCTCCACATCACGCCAACTGGGTTGTTGGGGCCGTAGGCGACTTGGATGGCGGTTTTGCTGCGCTTTCCGGTTTTGAGGAGCTGTTTGTCGTAGCGCCATGAGGGAAACTCGACACAGTTGGTGATGGTCCAAGTGCCACGGTGGATGAATTTTTCTTGGCCGGGGGTGGTGGGAAACATGGCGATCATTCTGCCGAGGGGTTTTTGGTCATCATCAGAGACGACGACGGCGCTTCCGGGAACTGATCTGCTGGAGAGACTGGGGTCGTAGACGAAGATTTGCTTACTATTGGTGTCGATGACGATGTTTCGCTTACTGAGCTTGGAGTCTTTTTTGTGGCTGCGCCCAGCAGCGAGGTTCTCGATGCGGAAGGGCTCGATATTAGGAACCTTTAGGGTGGCACGCGGTTTGAGGCCGTAGCTCTTACTCTTTCCGTTGAGTTGGATAAGGAATGACTCCGAGGTGTGGTAGCGCTCTGCCATGAATTCGAGATAACTCCGGTAGGCCATGAGTTTAATTTCACCGACTTCATCATATTTTGTAGGGAGCTTAGGGTTGATGAATTTGGTGGCTAAGGAGGGTACGGTGGCAGTGGCGTAGAGGGTGGTGACTTCTGATTCGGCCTCGGCGAGGAGAGCATCCCAATCACCTGGCGAGCGTCCTTTAAAGCGATTATAGGCGTAAACTGCGCCTTTGGTAAAGGTGCCGGGCTTGCCGTCTAGGAAGCCGGGACCGAAGCACTTCTGGTCGAGGAAGATTTGGATCCGTAAGCCATCGTCCCCTCTTTTGGGGACGTTGCTTTCGGCCATTGCTAAAAATGGGAGGAGAGTGAGGAGGAGGGGGAGCAGTTTCATGGGAGGAAGGGGTGTCTTGAGAAAAGAATTTAACATAACCAAACTAATTACGCGAGCTTTGTGATCAAAATAATTTAAATTTTAAAAATCGCTATGCACTGACGTGATCTTTGGGAGAAGTTCGCGGTGTCTCAGAGATGTTTCAAGGGGGGATTTTTCGAGAATTATGGAGAAAAGGCCCACTGGGGTGATTGTGGATGCTATAAACCTTGATTTCTTTGGCGTGTGACGTACTTCGCTCACATGCGTTTTGACGAACTTGGTCTCAAGGAGACCGTGCTCGAGGCTGTGACTGAGTCCGGCTACGAGAACCCCACCCCGATTCAGGCTCAGGCCATTCCTCTTATTTTAGACGGCCGGGATGTGATCGGAGCCTCGCAAACCGGCACTGGTAAGACTGCCGCTTTTGCCCTGCCTTCTCTTTCTAAGATCGAGCCGATCGGGAAGCCGCAGATTCTGGTTCTGGAGCCGACTCGCGAGCTGGCAGACCAAGTCGCGGAGCAGTTCATGCACTATGGTAAGAAGACGGGCTGCAAGGTGGCGCTTCTTTATGGTGGCGTGGGCCATGGCAAGCAGGATGAGGATCTCGCGAACGGTGCTGATATCGTAGTGGCGACTCCAGGCCGCTTGGTGGATCACTTCTACCGTGGCACGATGAAGTTTAAGGAAATCAAAATCCTGATTCTGGATGAGGTGGACCGCATGCTGGACATGGGTTTCCTCCCACAGGTGCGCAAGATCATCAATATCTGTCCTTGGAATAATGATGAGCAAAGCCGCCAGACTCTCTTCTTCTCGGCAACGATGCCCCCAGTGATCGCCGGCTTTGCGGAGTGGTGCCTGACTGATCCCGCGACGGTAGAGATCGCCCGCCGTGCGGTGGCATCCACCGTTTCCCACTCGTTCTTCCCGGTGGCGATGACGCAGCGCGATGAGCTGCTTCTGGGTCTCTTGGAGAAGACGAATTATGACTCGCTCATGATCTTTACCCGCACCCGAAAGGAAGCGGACGTCATTGCTAATCTGCTCTCCCAGCAGGAAGCGATCGGAGACACGGTGACCGTCATGCACTCTGATATTCGTCAGAATGATCGTATGAAGGCGCTGAAGGGCTTCAAGACGGGGACTTATAAGATTTTAGTCGCGACTGATGTGGCGGCGCGGGGGATCGACATCTCCGATGTGACGCACGTTATCAACTACCGGGTTCCTGAGAATGCGGAAGACTACGTGCACCGGATCGGCCGCACAGGCCGGGCGGAGAAGGAAGGTGACGCCTTCACTCTGCTCACTGCGGATGAGCTGGAATATGCGGATGCGGTAGAGGCGTTTATTGAGAAGAAGATTGAGCGTAAAAAGCTCGAAGGCTTCGACTACCAATACACGGCGCTTCTGGATACGGAGCCACGTAAGCCAATCAAGAAGCCACGTCGCGGAGGCGGAAAGCGCCGCCGTAGATAGCCTGTTCATTTTCA
>JALZWJ010000157.1 GCA_023300065.1 Akkermansiaceae bacterium | reverse complement strand
GTTCGGTTCTGCTTGAGTTCCAGCGTTCGCCAGCATTTTGCTGAGCAGCGTTCCGGTTTCAATATCAACAATATAGATTGCGCCCCTACCGTTGCTGGACTGATTACCGTCGGCTTCAAGGGAGTTGTATCCATTGCCAAATATGGCCGCCCATCGACCGTTGTGCATGCGCGCAATCAAAGGACTCGTATAGGTGTAACCCAAGTCTTCATCGTCTTCGTCAGTGAATTCCCACAATACGATATCCTCGGCATTGTTTTCTGACGTGGAATCAACTGAGGTGACGTCGAGTGCAAAAATCCCCTGGCCGCCACGGCCCAATCCGCTGATCAGTACCGTACGCCATTCATCATTTATATAATCAAAAAACTCCCACGCCAGCCAACCCGAGATTCGCGAAGTCGCGGAATCAGAAGGCAACCGCCAAGCCGGCATCCTCACCCAGCGCATCAGCTACCTTGCTGACATTGGCGGCATCGCCCCCATGGTCGGCCTCCTTGGAACCGTCATCGGAATGATCAAATCCTTCATGGAAATCGCGAACGGAAACATCGAGGGCACCCAACAGCTCGAACTGGCCCAGGGAGTTTGGGAAGCCCTCATCACCACCGCCGCTGGCCTCGTCATCAGCATCGTCGCCATGACCTTCTACTCCTTCTTCCGTGGACGTGTGCAAAGCCACACCGCTGAGCTGGAAGCTGCCAGCACACACATCTTGGCCCTCGTCGGCTCGCAGCTCCAGCAGAGCCAAGCGGCCCAAGGCACCATGAGCCAGCCACTCCGCGATGACTACCCGATGCGCGATACCCTCTAGCCCCCTTCCTTTTCACCTCCTCAAACTCTCCCCACCATGCGCATCCGCGATAACAGTCCACCCCCGGCCGACTTCCAACTCGCGCCCATGATTGATATCGTCTTCCTCTTACTCATCTTCTTTTTGGTCACCTACCAAATCACCGAGCAGGAAAAAGACACTCGCGTCTCCGTGCCCACCTCTAGCGAGGGATCGCAAGAGGCCCGCGTCGCGAACGAGATCGTAGTCAATCTCACCGCCGATGGTGAAATCACGATCAACGGCGAGCCTTATACCAAGGATCAACTCCGCGAAAAACTAGAGCGCATCGTAGAGATCTCCAACCTCGCCAACTCCGGCGGCGGCGACCAACAACCGGTCCGCATCCGCGCCGATGGTGAAGGCCAAAACCAGCAGCTTTTTGAAGTGATGGATGAAATCACGAAAGCCGGCATCTGGAACATCCGCTTCGCAAAACGCTCTCCCCAACCTTAAAAATCCCCCCATGAATTTTCGAGCTCTCCTCCTCATTAACCTGTGGGTGGCTCTTCCCGCGATGGCTCAGGAGCCCGCTCCTCCCGCCCGCGAAGAAGCGGCCCCACTCGTGGCAAATCCCGCCCGCGACCTCTACGACTACGCCAGCTTTAGCTACACCCAGGCGCAGAAAGAAAAGGACCCGAAAAGACGCAAACAGTCATACCGCGCGGCCTCTAAGAGTTTTGACAAATTCCTCCGCACTTTCCCGAAAAACCCCAAAGCACTAGAAAGCTGGTATTTCCTCGCCCTCTGCTACCGCGAGATCGATGAACCAAAGGCCAGCCGCTCCTGCTTTGAATCCGTGGCGACAAACTGGGCCACCGGCAAATATGTCGAGGCATCCGCCCTCTTCCTCGCCTCCGATGACTACAAGGCCGAGAAGTGGGCCTCCGCCGCTAAGTGGTTCAAAATCGTGGTCACCACCACGCAGGATGACAAAGTAAAACACGAGGCCCTCTACCGCCGCTTCCTCTGCTACAACAAACTAGAAGATAACAGAAACATCCTCCTCTCGCTCAAAGCCGTGCTCGCCGAAAAGGGCTCCCCTTTCGAAGAAAAAGCCCGCCTTGCCCTCGCTCGCCTCTATCAAAACACCCAGAACCAACGGCAAGCGTATGAGCACTACATCCTCCTCACCAACTCCCAGACCAGAGATATCCGCGCCGAAGCCGTGCTCCAAGCCGCCCTCACCGCTCAAAAACTCGGAGACAAAACACTCACCAAAAAATGGTTTAAAAAAGCCCTCACCGAAAAAGGCCTCAAAGAGCAACACGCCAACACCCAGCTCGCCCTCATGGGACTCCACTACGAAGACCGCGAATGGGCCGACGTCATCGCCACCTACAAGATGGGCAACTTCAAGCTCGCCGAAAAAGCCCAACAACAACGCCTCATCATGACCGCCAAATCCCACGAAGCACTTGGCAATAAAGACGAAGTCTTAAACTTCTACGAGAAGATCTCTAAGCTCTCCCCCGGCTCCGCTACCAGTTACCAAGCCGCCTACAGCGTCCTCATTCGCGACCATGGAAAAAAGGCCCGCAACTTCCCCCGCTCGGCAGAGACCTTCCTCAAAAACTACGCCGCCGCAAACCCAAAGGACGCCAAGATCCACTCCATCCGTCTCCTCCTCGCCGAACATTACTACGGGGCCAAATCCTATGCTCGCGCCATCGGCCACTACCGCGACCTCAACCTCAAGCTGATCGATCCCTCAAACGTCCTCGGAGTCCGCTACCATGTCGCCAAAACACAGCTCGCCCTCAAGGATGAGGACGGGAGCTTTGCCGC
>JALZWJ010000156.1 GCA_023300065.1 Akkermansiaceae bacterium | reverse complement strand
ATGAGCTGGTCCGTGTCGATGAGCGGGTAGCCGAAGGTGTGGGAGAGGTTTCGTCCAATTGTGGACTTTCCCGTTCCCATAAATCCAATAAGGATAATGTTCCGCTGCATGCTCGTGTGAAAAGTCTACCTTTCTGAATTCGATTCATGAAGCTGTATCTGCTAAAGATCTGTCGTGGACACGAAACTAGTCGTTGCAGATTTTGAAGATTGGCGGGAAGTCGTCGCTGAGGCGGTTGCTCTTTTACAGGATGGTGAGGTCGTCGCTTTGCCGACTGAAACCGTTTATGGCCTCGCGGCTGATGTATTTAATGCCGAGGCGGTTGCCCGGATTTTTGAGGTGAAGGAGCGCCCTTCCTTTGATCCCCTGATTGTCCACATCGGACATAAACGGGACCTTGAAATCATCGTCGATATTCCTCCGGAGCTTGAGGAGGTGGTGGATGAACTCGTGGCCACCTACTGGCCGGGACCGCTCACTCTCGTTTTACCAAAGAAGCCGAATATCCCAGACATCGTCACCAGCGGTTTGGATACCGTGGCGATTCGTTTTAGTAGCCATGAGGTCATGAAGGCGGTAGCGCGCGAGGTCCCGGTTGCGGCTCCTAGCGCGAACCGCTTTGGCCGTATCAGCCCGACCTCCGCCCAAGCGGTGATGGAGGAGCTGGGCGGGAAGATCCCCATGGTCATCGATGGGGGCGCTTGCCGAGATGGGCTAGAGAGCACCATCGTGGCTCCTGAAATGACAGAAAAAGGCCCCGTTCTCCGCTTGCTGCGTTCCGGGCCGATCCCGCGCGAGGAACTCCGTAAGATCGCGAAGGTCATTAAGCCTAAGAAGACGAAGGCAGATCACATCGAGGCTCCCGGCCAAATCGAGAGCCACTACGCTCCCGCCACTCCCATGATCCTGGTCGAGACCGCAGGCGAATTCGTCCCTGAAGAAGGGGTGAAATACGGACTGCTTAGCTACCGGGGCGAGGGGAATAACTCGCTCATGGAAGCGACAGAATGGGCCCACACCGAGGTCATGAGCCCCGGAAAAGGGAAACTCGCGGAGGGGGGCGTGCGGCTCTTTTATTGCCTCAGAAATCTCGACGCCGCCGACGTGGATGTCATTGTGGCTGAATCTGTTTCCGAAACCGGAGTCGGCGTGGCCATCATGGATCGGCTCCGCCGCGCGGCCGCAGGGTCTCAGGAAAAATGATGGAAACAGTCCTCCTCTTCTTTCTCATCGCACTCACTGGGTGGTTACCTAGTGAGGGGATGGGCCTTGGATTGGGGGATAGTTGCAATCGGAACTTACAAAATTTACCGAGGTCATGAAGGCCTCTAAAATCTCCCCCCCAACAAAATAGAACATGAGAAAAATTAAACGCATCCTCGGAATCGTCTTCGTTGTCATCGCCATCGGCGTGAAACTTTACCAAGGATGGGATGATAAAAATCTCCCCGAGGGAGATGGCTCCATTAGCCGAGCAGAGAAAGGGCAGTTTGCCGATAAATTTACCGAGGTGAAGACCAGCGGAGCAGGGCTGGAGTTACTTGAAAACTGTAAGCTCATCACCGGACGTAATAGCGATGGCGATAGCTTCCACGTGAAGCACGCGAAGGGGGAGAATCAATTCCGCCTCTACTACGTTGATACCCCTGAGAGTGAATACAAAACCTACCGTGGTGGCGATAGTAACGGCGAGCGCCTTGATCAACAGGGTGCGTATTTCAATGGCTTGGACCGTAAGGAAATCACGAAGGTCGGCAAAGATGCGAAGGTCTTTGTCCTAGGCCTCTTGAAAAAGAAGCCCTTCAAAGTCCTGACAAAATGGGAAGACGTGGTCCGCCCTGGTCGGGAGTATTGCTTCGTCATCATCGAGTGGGAGGGGAAAGAAGTTTACCTCCATGAGCTCCTCGTAGCGCAAGGTTTAGTGCGGGTCCACACCAGCGGAGCAGAGCTGCCAGGTGGGCGTTCTTACAAAGCCCAACGCTCGTATCTCGAGAAGTGGGAGAAAGACGTCAAGAAAGCAGGCGTCGGAGCCTGGGGCTTTGCTCCTAAGAATGAGGAGGCCGACTCCGGAGTGGAGGGGTCTAAGAAATAGGAGCTATTCCTACGTCCACGGGAGCCTATGCCGACTTGAAGTCTCGGTAAAATTCACCGAGCTTCGTGAGGTTCCCTTTTTTATCAAACAGCGCGCTCGTGCCGAGTGGATTGCTATTTGGTGAGGCGGGGAACCACGCGTGTTTCTCCACGTAGTCGAGCTTGTCTAAGGCGGGGAAGACCTCCTCCATAAACTTCAGCACTTTATCCGGGCGATGTTTGTTTTGCTTGGGGCTTTTGGCATTCCAGTCGCCGACCGCGAACTCGGTGATCCAGAGCGGCTTGCGATACATTTTACGAATCTTTTCCAAGCGTTGGAGGAAGGCTTTGCTGTTTGGTCCGCCGTAAGAGTGGATGCAGATGAAATCGACCCGCAGGCCTTTCTTCGCCACTCCCGCCATGAACTCGCGCATCCATTCACCATCGGGTTGGACACAGCCAGGGCTCCCGAGGCGGAGGCCCGACTCTTCCAGAAGGGGCCAGGTTCGGAGTGCTTTTTCGACGCTGATATTCGATTGGTTTTTCTTATCAGGTTCATTAAAGCCGAGGAGGTTTTTGATCCCGGCCTCTTTGGCCGTGTTCGCTGATTTTCTAAGGCTTTTTGCGTCTCCCCAATACCCCCAGATCATGGGGACGAAGTCGACCCCAGCGGGGCTATTTTTGGGTTTGTTCGGTCCCCAGCTATAAGTCCAATCTGGCTTGAGTTTTTTGAGCATGGGGGTCCTGAGTGGGCTTTTCCCCACGATGCAGAGACCCTTCTTCCCACCCTTGATGGGGGAGCGGGCGCCGAGGGCGGCATTGCTTCCCAGGCTGGCGGCTAAGGCGGTGCGCAAAAAAGCGCGGCGGGTGGCTGAGAGGGGTGAGGAGAGAGGATCTAAATTCATAGAAGTGGTAGATATGATTTTCGCGAATTGTAGAAGGAAGGCAAGGGGCATTCAAAAGATCTCAATGTCTGCGGATCGTGAAAAATTCTGCTGGAATGATCGTGCCGACTCGGTGAAGACTAGCGTGTGACTCCGAAGAAGATCTGGAAGGTAAGGCCGGAGTGGCCTTTTCTTCTTTTTCTGGTCTTGGTGTTGGCGGTTTATCTCGGGCTGCTTTTGCTGATGTTGGGGGCGAATGTCCTCACGGTCTCGTGGGCAGACGTGGGGCGGGTTTTACAAGACCCAGCGATCCAGCACTCCATTAAGCTCACCTTTGTGACCTGCACTGCCACCGCCATTCTTTCGGTTCTGGTTGCGGTTCCGGTGGCTTATCTGCTCTCGCGTTACGAGTTCCGGGGGCGGGCGCTGCTGGATACTTTGATCGATATTCCGATTCTATTACCACCACTGATTGTGGGATTGAGTCTCTTGATTTTGTTTAACCAGGTTTCACTTGCGGAGGTGTGCTGGGTCTTGGCGGTGGGGTTTTTATTTGCTGCGGGAGTGGGGTTTTTGCGCGCCGCGCGCCGGTCGGCTTTTATCCCCTCGGCCTTGGCGTTGGGGGGCGTTTTACTTGCGCTTGGTGGGTTTGTTTTATGGGGCGAGGCTGAGTCGTTGGAGGATATCGCGGGGCAGGCAGGCTTGCCGATGACCTTTCATCCCTTGGGGGTAGTTTTGGCTCAGTTTCCCGTTGCGGCGGCCTTTGCCATCCGGACGATGCGGACCACTTTTGATCAAATCAGTCCACGTTATGAAGAGATCGCGATGACGCTGGGCTGCCACCGTGGGCAGGCCTTTACGCGAGTGGTGTTACCGATGGCCGGTAAGGGGATGGTGGCAGCGGGGACGATGGCTTGGGCGCGCGCCCTCGGCGAGTTCGGACCCATCTTAATCTTTGCGGGCGCGACGCGCGGGCGGACGGAGGTGCTAGCGACTTCGGTGTTTTTAGAGATCAATCTGGGGAATCTCTCCGGGGCCGCCGCGCTCTCGTTGCTGATGATCGTGATCGCGGTCTCGACCCTGCTATTGGTGCGGGCCTTTTTGGGGAAGGGGGGGAAGGCGTGAGTGTTTTATTGGAGGTGGATAGCTTGTCCGTGAAGGTGGGGAAGTTTGAGCTCCGCGATTTCTCACTCACGATTGCTGAGGGGGAATGCCTCGCGCTGATGGGGCCGAGTGGCTGCGGAAAGACCACCGTGATGGAGGCGATCTGTGGCTTGCGGAATGATGCGATTTTAGGGGGGCGGATTTTGCTCGGCGGGGAGGATGTCTCGATTCTGCCGGCTGGGGCGCGGGGCATCGGGCTAGTGCCTCAGGATATGGCGCTTTTCCCGACCATGAACGTACGGGCTCAGCTAGAGTTCGGGCCTCGGCTGCATGGTTGGAAGCGGAAGGTGATGGCTGAGCGGGTCGAGGGATTAGCGTGTGATTTAGGGTTGGAAGATTTATTAGACCGATTGCCGCACGGTTTATCAGGCGGGGAGGCGCGGAGGGTTGCGCTGGGGCGTGCTCTGGCGTTGCGGCCTCGCTTACTATGCCTCGATGAAGCGCTGAGCGGATTAGATGAGGCCCGGCATGGCGAGGTTTTGGCGGTGATCCGGAGAGTGATCGAACAAGAGCAGGTGACCGCTTTACACATCACGCATTCATCGACCGAAGCCGAGGCGCTGGCGGATCGGGTTTTGGCGTGGTGAGTGGTTTTCAGGTAGCTCCGAAGGTGCGTAGGCATATAGCCACGGGCTTCAGCCCGTGGTTTGACCGGGCAGAGTGGAAAGCTCCGATAGGTGCGTAGGCAAGGGCGCGAAGGTGAAATGCGCTCACAAGCTTGCCTGCGCACCTTCGGAGCTTTGGTTGGTTATGGCTTCTGAAACCCGAGCCAAGGCTCGGGGCTATACGCCTGTGCACCTTCGGAGCTGGATGTTGCGGTGCCAAAAAAAACGCTCCAGTTTCCTGGAGCGTTTTGTGAAAAGGTTGTGGTGGGCCTATTTGTTGATGGCCTTCATGCGGATCGAGCCGAGGAGGCTGAGGCCGCCGATGATGAGGAAGATGGCGAGGCCGATTGTCGGGGCTCCGAGTCCGGTTGAGGGGATCTCAGCGAGGATGGGCGCTGGCTGGTCTGCCATGTTCTCTTTGATCGCGGCGTTGGGATCGATGAGGTCAGTGACTTTAAGAACTGGTTGTCCCACCTCCGAGCGGAAGGCGGCGACGGCATCCGCGGTGACGGCTGGGGCGGTGTTCCCGAACTCGTTGCGAATATAGGTGAGGACGGCGGCGACATTCTCGTCTGGTTGGCCAGCTCCGTAGGCAGCCATTCCTGGGAGGTTATAGACTTTACCGGCGACGGGGATTTCACCTTCGAGGCCTCTGAGCTGGATGCGGATCAGGTTTTCCTCAGGTCCCAGGACCCACTCGGAGCCGGCAAGGGGCGGGTTGCCATTGACACCTTCGCCGTTTTGTCCGTGGCATGTTCCGCAGAGCATGTATTGCGATTTGCCAAGTGCCATGACGGCTGGATCGATTTCGTTTTCTGCGCTCACGTTCTTTTTTGGTTCGGTGGGTTGAAGGGCGGGAGTCTCTTCGGTTTTACTGACTTCGTCCATCTTTTTGGGAAGGTCAAGTGCGAGTTCTTTGACCTCATAGTTGGGAGCGGTCTCAGGGTTCGCTTTGGTGAGGGTGAGGAGCCACGCGATGACGTCGCGCATTTGAAAGGGGGTGAGGATGGATCCCATTGCGGGCATGCCTGAAGTCGGCTTTGGTTCTTCGGTAAGGTCGCTGCGTTGGACGCGCCAGACCGTTTTTTCATCTTCTTGGAGGTCGAGGTGAGTTGGGGTTTGTCCGATGATGATGCCGGTCTTGTTGCTGCCGTCCTTGAGTTTAAGGATGGCGGAGCCGTAGCGATCGGCGACTTTGGCATGGGGGAGGATGAGGGATTCTAGGAGGCCAGCGGCGTTTTCTTTTAGGGCGATGCCCATGAGGTTGGGGCCAGCGTTACCACCCTCGGTGTGGCCATCTCCGTGACGGTGGCAGCGCATGCACTGGGCGGCGGCGTGGGATTGGTAGATTTTAAATCCACGTTCGGCATTTCCTCCAGCGAGGGTGACTTGCCATTTGGCGAGCTGGTCATCGACTTGCAATGAATCCTCGTAGGCGATGAGTGCTGATTTGATGACGGGTTCATCGCGTGATCGGGCGGCGATGAGGAGGTCTAGGTTGGAGGCGCGGTCGCCTTTGCCATCGGTGAGGTCGGTGAGGGCATCGCGCAGGAGGGGGATGGCATGCTCGGCGGGGAGAGTCGCGACGATGCCCCAGGCGGTCTGGCGGCGGGAGGCGCTGTCTGACTTTAGAGCGCCCTGCAACGCGGCTACGGTGGCGGCGGGGTCTCGTTTGGAAGCGAGTTGGAGCGCTTTGGTAGCGAGGGCGTGATCTGTAGAGGCGGCGGCTTCGGTGAGGAGGGTGGTGGTTTCTTCGGGGTTTCCTTTGAGGAAGAGGGCGAGCGCTCCGGCGCGGGTTTCGCCATCGACTTTTTCATCGCGGATGATGCGGGTGAGGCTACCTGAGTCGAGGGCGTCGTGGTCGATGTTATTTTGGAGCACGAGCTTCATGGTCTGCGCGAAGATGGCAGGGCCACCGGCGAGGAGGAGGTCGAGGTGCTGGGTGAGGGCGGCGTGCATGATCTGGGGATCGCGCGGGGGGAGGGGGGAATGCCTTCCGAGAGAGCGGTCGACGACATGGGGATGAGTCCACTTGGAGAGGAGAACCATCGCTTCTTGGCGCTCTTGAATAGGGTAGGCGGAATTTGCGGCGGCCTTGATGAGGCGGTTGAGGTTGAGCTCATTGCCAATGCGAAAGGCGCTCTGGATAAGACGGCGTAAGACCATGCGGGTGACGGGGCGCTGCGGGGTGGCGAGGTCGGTGTCATCGAGCAGGGCCGCGATGATGGGGCGGGCGGCCTCGATGGGGGTGTCGTGGATGGCCCGGATCGCATCATCTGCGATGCGGAGGTTGGCGTCGCCGAGGAAGGCGGTGATCATGGGGCTACCAAGGCGGCGTAAGGCAATGACGGCGGCGTGGCGGATGGCGTCTGAGTCATTTTGGATCAAGTCCGCGATGGCCTGCTCAGTGGAGGTTCCGAGGAGGGCCATCACTCCGGCGTGGCGGAGGGTGGGGTCGGCATCGCCATTATACGCGATCATTTCTAGGACGGCGGGGAGGGCGTTGGGGTCCCCAATGCGGCCGATCGCGATGGCGGCGAGGGCACGCACGCGGAGTGAGCCATCGGAGAGAAGGGGGGTGAGGAGGTCGGCCGTTTTTAGGGTCGATTCACCGAGGGCTTGTGCGATTTGCCCCCGGACGAGGGGATCATTATTCTCTAGTTGTTTGGCGAGGAAGAAGGTGGCGGTGTTGTTTTGGTGCTTCCGCGCCATGATGCCTAGCCCCCAGATGCCGTGGAGGCGCTCGATGGGGTCGAGCGATTGGTTCACGGCAGCGGTGAAGTAGGGGAGGCCATCTTTCCGGTCAGCGAGGTGGAGCTGGGCCCGGAGGCGGATGCGTTGGTCGGGGTGGGTGAGGAGATTGGCGAGGGTGCTGGATGGGGCCTCTTTGAAGTTGGTTTCGGCGAGGAGCTGGGAGATTGGTTCGCCGGGGTTTTGCTCGGAGAGGGTGTAGATATGGCCTGCGTTGTGAGCGGTCCAGCCGCCGACGTAGTCTGAGATGTAGAGCTTGCCATCGTAGCCCCATTCGAGGTCGGTGGCTCCGACGCCCCAGTTGAATTTGGAGGATTGGTCGACGGCGAATCCCGCGCCTTCTGGGACGATGCTGAAGTTCCAAATACCGGAGGCGGCGCTGCTGCCACGGTAGTCGCAGATGAGGAATTGATCCTGACAGCCGAGGCTGTATCCGGTGCCGGGGTGGTAGGCGAGGCCGGAGGGGCCGGAGGTGAGATTGTGGATGGGAGGGATGATGTGTCCGGGTTGGGAGTCGTTCTGCGGCTCCCACATTTTTTCCTGCATCCACTGGTTGATGGGGCGATCGGCAATGCCGGCGGTGGTGTGGAAGGAGTGGATGACTTGGTGGCCCATGCGCCAGCCGGAGTCTGCTCCTTCGAGCATGCAGACGACGCGTGCACGGTCCCCTTGATCGGAGTTATTATCGACGGTGACGGCGGTGCCGAATTTGTCGAAGGCGATTTCTTTTGGGTTACGGAGGCCGGTGTGGACGACTTCCATGTGGGAGCCATCTGGCTCAAACCGGAGGATCGCGCCTTGGTTGGGGGAGTGGTATTTTTTGCCTTCTTGGGTGGTGAAGCTGAAGCCGCGGTCGCCGATGGTGGCGTAGATCCGGCCATCTGGGCCGAGTGCGAAGCCATTGAGATCATGCCCAGAGAAGGAGACGCGGACCCCGAAGCCGTCTTGGATGATCTTGCGTTCATCCGCTTTGAGGTCGCCATCGAGGTCTTGGAGGGACCAAATGTTGGGGATGCAGGCGAAGTAGATTTGCCCTTCAAAGGCCATGATGCCGGCGGCGGTGCCATCGAGGAGGGCATTGAATTGATCGGCAAAGACTTCGGATTGATCGGCGGTGCCATCGCCATCGGTGTCGATCAAAACGCGGATGACTTCGGAGGTCTCGGTGAGTTTTTCGAGTGGGAGTTTGTCCTGCCATTTCTCATGCATCGCGGTGCGGTCGGCGGTGGTTTGGGAGGCGATGTCATCCATCAACCAGTAGAGGTGGTCGCGGTTATCCTCCACGCCATGGCGGAAGCGGTGGGTCTCGGCGAGGTAGACGTGGCCACGCTCATCAACGGTGAGGGCGGTGGGTGAATAGACGCCGTGAGTTTGGTTATCCGCGAAAAGGGTGACGACGGAGCCCTCCAGGACGGTCATGCCGGGGATGACCTCGCTGGCGATCATGCCGTCTTTCGCGGTGGGACCGATGGGTCTGGTTTTCGGGAAGTAGGGGGCCTCATTATCGGAGAAGACGAAGTGGTCAGCATTGATGATGCCCCATGCTCCGGCCTCGGCGTCGATGATTTTGAGGCGGGCTTTTTTGCGGTTAGTGCGGTCGCCGT
>JALZWJ010000155.1 GCA_023300065.1 Akkermansiaceae bacterium | reverse complement strand
AGACGGGTTTGCCGGCGGGGAGGCCGCCGCCATCGAGGATGGTTTTTTTGATCTCGGGGGTGAGGTCGGAGCCGTGGAAGTGGGAGATCGGTTCGGCTTCGGATGAGCCGTAGACGGCGTGTGATTTTTCGGGGAAGCGGGAGAGGAGGTCGGGGAAGACGGGTGCCCCGCCGGTGTAGAGTTGGGTGAGGGGGTGGAAGAATTCATCGGGCATTTGTGCGAAGAAGGCGGGGGACGCGGTGGCGCGGGTGATGTGGTGTTTTTTGAGCTGGGTGAGGATTTTTGGGACGTCTGGGAAGCCGGGTTTGGTGAGGTCGGTGTCGGCGATGACACTGGTGACGCCGTGGGCGAGGTTTGAGAGGAGGAAGATGGGGAGGGTGACGAGGTCGATCTGGCCCGGTTGTAGGTTGAGGCTGGGGGCGAGGGTGCGGTCTTGGGCGAGGAGGAAGCCGTGGCTGCGGACGATCCCTTTTGGGGTGCCAGTGGAGCCTGAGGTGAAGGTGATGAGGGCGGGGTGATCTGCGGGGAGGTTGGTGGGTTTTGAGGGGGACGGTTTGGGATTCCAGTGGTGGGTGAAGGGGAGCTTGGGGCCGGTGGAGAAGGCGTTTTTTAGGGAGCGGTATTTGAGGCGGAGGAGCTGGGCTTTTGGTGAGCCGATGAAGGATTTGGGGGGGAGCCAGGTGAGGCATTGTTTGATGAAGTCGGAGCCTTTTGCGGGGTCGACGAGGATGACGATGAGTCCGGCGTGGAGGCAGCTGAGGAGGATCTCGTAAAGCTCGATGGTGATGGGGTGGAGGACTAGGACGTGGTCGCCCTGTTGGAGGTTTTTTTCGCGGAGGAGGTTGGCTCCGGATTGGATGCGGGAGTTGAGTTCGCCGAAGGTGATGGAGCGGGAGCGATCGATGATGGCGATTTGATCAGGGGGCTGGGTGGTGAGTTTTTCGGTGAGATTCATGGGTGGCTGGGCTTGGTGGCGTGCTTCGGGATGGTGGTCGTTTTTACGGCGTTATATTCTCGCCCGTTTCCTTCATAGTGTTTTCGCGAAGAGGGCGTAGCGGCGGAAGATGGTGGCGTGGAAGCGGGTGCTGATGCGGAGGGATTGGTTGTCCGCGCGTTGGAGGGCGTGGATGGCGGTGGTGAAGTTGTTTTGACGGGCTGTGGCGTGGATCTTTTCGACGAGGAGGGTGCCGAGTCCGGCGTATTGGGGTTGGGGGAGGACGGCGAGGGTTTTGACGATGAAGCGTTTTTCACTCCCTTGATCTGGGTAGCCGAAGACGTAGCCGACGAGTTGGCCATCCTGTTCGGCGAGGTAGGCGCAGTCGGGGGTGAGGTGGGGTTTGAAGGGGAGGTATTGGGCGAGGAATTCGGCTTCGGTGATGGGGGTGTAGAGGAAGTTATCGACGAAGGAGCGGATGCTGAGTTGGTAGATGGCGCGGAGTTCTGCTTCGAGGTGGGTGAGTTTGAAGGGACGGATTTTGATTTTTGAGAGGCGTTTTTTGAGGCGGGTGAGGTCCGGGGATGGTTGGGTGAGGTCGATGAGAGAGGAGGTGTATTGGGCGAGGATTTGGTAGCCGGAGGATTGGAGGAGTTTGGCGGTTTCGGGCGGGGTTATGGGTTCTAGGAGGAAGGGGGGTGAGCCATCGGACTCGATGACGGCGCGGTGGGTGCGCCAGGTGTTGCCTTCCATGGGGGCGATGGCGAGGGTGCAGCCTTGGGCGCGGAGGTGGGTCTCGGCGGCGGTGATCTCGGACTGGTTTGTGGGGACGCCGAAGGAGCCGGTTTTGTGGCTTTGGTAGGCGGGAGGATTTGTCCACCAGAGATTAAGGTGATCGTGGAGGCGGTGGTCGGGTTGGGTCATGGGATGAGGGCGAGGAGTGAGAAGAGGAAGGCGAAGATGGTTTGCTCAGGGCGCTTGAGTGAACCGGTGAGAGGGATGGTGGCGAGGAGTAGGATGCCGGCGATGGGAATGAGCCACCATTGGAAACAGGAGAGAGCGATGATGGTGATTTTGACCGCGCCGAGGAGGAGGCCGCAGGGGAGCTGGAGGTGTGCTCGGGTAGCGGAGTGGAGGAAAGCGGCTTGGGCCATGAGGGTGAGGGTAAAGCCGTGGAAGCAGGTTTCAGCGGGGAGGTCTGAGCTTGTTTTTAAGGTGATCCAAACGAGGCCGGGGAGAACGACCGCGGCGATACTGTCGGCGCTGTGTTCCATCTTAGCGAGGGCGCAATAACGGTGAGTCGTGGCGAGGTGAATGGCGAAAAGGAGGGAGGGCGCGATGAGGTATGAGGGACCGCCGAGGGCGAAGGCGAGGTAGGCGAAGACGGTAGCACTGAGGAGGCCTCCGCCATTGAGGCTGGTGAGGCGGCGGACGGTGAAAAGAATGAGGCTGAGGACTGCGATGAGGCTGATGCGGAGGAGGAGGTCATTCCAAGTGAGATCACGGAGGAAGAAGATGAGACCGGCGACGGCAATGGGGAGCACGAGGTTATCGATCCCAGCGCCTAAGATGCCCTCGGCCATGGTGGCGACAAGGGCCACTACGACTGCGATGAGGAGGTTCGTAAGGGGATCACTGCCGATGCCTGAGAGGAGGACGATGAAGAAGCTGACGAGAAAGACGGCGAGGGAGCCCTCAAGTGACTTTGTGCCGGCATTGGTGCGGTAGAGGTGCTTCCCATAACGTTTTCCAATGAGGGCCCCGGCGGTGTCGGCGAAGGTGAGGACGGCGATGGCGGGTAGGTAGTGGGAGAGATCACCATGGGCGAGGCGGAAGACGATGGCGACAGCGACGGGGAAGAGGAGTTCGCCAAAAGAGAGGCGTTCTACGGAGTGGAGAATCTGTCCTAAGGCGGGCTTAAACCAGCGTATGGCAAGGAGAAGCGAGAGAGAGATCAGGGCGAGGAGATCGACTGGTGTCGGGGTGGAAAAGATCCAGGGGAAGGTGAGGCAGAAGCAGCCCATGATGAGATGGACGGCTTTGCGTTTGAGTTCAGCGGCGAGCATTTGTGGTTAAGAATGAGCGATGACTTCCTCGACGATGAAGCGGGAGTAGAAGAAGGCGCGGTCTTGGTGGAAGAGGTCGCTTGATTCGGTGGGGAGGAGCTTGATGTCTGGGGAGTTTGAGTGGCGGGGGGCAAGCATGTTCCAGTAGGCGAGGCGGGCCTTGGGGGTGGAGGCTGTTACGATTTTTTCTAGGAGGGTGGCGGTGGATTCTTCGCTCATGTATTCGAAGATGTCGGAGAGGTTGAAGGCGTCGTATTTCTCGGTGTCGAGGGCTTCTTCGATGGGGGATTGGATGATGGTGAGGCGGTTTTCCTGGAGGGATTT
>JALZWJ010000154.1 GCA_023300065.1 Akkermansiaceae bacterium | reverse complement strand
GAGGGCGCCGCTATCGATGGGCTTGGGTTGGAGATCTTGCGTTTTGCGTTCTTCGATCTCAGCGAGGTATTCAAGGTAGAGGCTCATGTTTTTGGTGATAGTGAAATGGTTGGATGTTTGCCCGGCGGTGCGAGGCGGATTTTGCTGGAGCGATTTTAGGATGAAATGGGGATGAGGAGAAATCTTAATTTTCGGAATCGTGGGAGCGATGCTGGGTTCAGGGAAGGCGGGGGGAGTGCGGCGGCTTCCCCTTTTTCTGTGAGAAAGGTGGCGAGACTCGTAGTGCCGCCGTTTTGGCTCGTATCGTGAGGGATCTTGGGAAAGGGATATTGAAGCAATAAATTGGAAAAAAGATAAAATTAAGAAGGATCAGCCAAGTTGGATTGTGTTTTTTAGCTGCGGGAGCGCCTGTTCAGGGTGATTTGATGGGTCACCGGAGGCTTGAGGAGCGCGCATTGCTTTGATCCTTTCCCTGATTAGAACCGGAGCATTCCCTTCGGGACGGGGTGTGCGAATTTTTACAACGATCTCGATTTTGGTTTTCGAAATGACACGAAACAGACTTCTGGGGGAACTTGTTTCTGATGAGGAAATTTACGAGACCGATAAGTTCTGCGAGGAGGACCATTGCTTCGTGTAACAAGGGGGCCGCTTAATTGACCGTTTTTCAATTTTTTTGTAAGGATTTGAGCGGATTCGTCACTCATGTAATGTGGTTCGGTGTTTTCCGTCTCAAGATATTCCGAAATATGATCCAGAAAGTTCACCCTCAAACCGCGTCGATTCAGGATTCCGTAGAAATCGCGAGGATCTATAATCAATATGTGGGTCTTCCGCTCGCGACAATGGACTCAATCCCATGGTCGGCTGAGACGGTGGAGGCATGGATGGGGTCGATGGAAGACCGGGAGATCTTACTCGTCCTAAGATCCCCTCGATCCGGACTCCATGGTTGGGGCGCGATCAAGTCCTATAGCCCCAGAGCAGGGTATCGGACGACGGGTGAAATCTCTTTATACCTCGACCCTGAAGATCGGGGAAGGGGCCTCGGTGATCTCCTCATTCAGGCTCTGATCCAACAGGCCCGAGAAGCGGGGATCCATCACGTCGTCTCCAAGACCTTCGCTTCTAATCTCCGTAGTCGCGAGTTTCACGAGACTCACGGCTTTGAACTCGTGGGAGTTCAAAAAGAAGTCGGCCAGATCGATGGAAACTGGCAAGACGTCGCAATTTATCAACTCATCCTCTCTTAACATGACACTAACTGATTCAAATTCTTCAACGGCGCTGACCCACATCATCGACGTCCTAGACCGTGGCTTGGTCAAGACTGCGGCAGACGCTCGCAATCTCTTGATCGATTCTAAGATTTCAGCCGCCGACCTCCAGGCATGGGCTGATTATGATCACTCGCCGAGTGATAGTTACGGCAGGAAATTAGTGCACCTTGGAGGGAACTATGAACTCATGGTCATGTCATGGGTCCCCGGTGATTACAGCGCGATCCATGATCACGGCGCGACCGACTGGGGTGCGGTGAAGTTCTTCGGCCATGCCGAACATCACGCTTATAAATTTGATGGGAACGAGATTACTCTCACCGAGACGGCCCAGATCGCTCCCGATGACGTCCGCTCGGTTGACCACCAACTGATTCACCAAATGGGGAATCCTGGTGATGAGCCATTCCTGACCCTGCACCTCTACGGAAACCACCAGTCGGCCGATGCCATCACAGGAGACGCTCGTATTTTTGATCTACTCGAGGGTGCGGTGCAATTTACGAGCGGAGGAGTTTTCTATTGTTTGCCACAAGACCTCGTGACCCAGAAAATCTCGGGAATCTGCGGGAGTCCGGAGGCGGCGGTCATTCACCACACGCACATGCTCCAGCGGGTCGAGAAAACTCTGGAGGCGGGGAGTAATTGTGTGATGGAGCACTACCAAGCCATCCTCACCCACGCGCTCAAGAAGCTTCAGTAAAGACCACGGTTTACCCATGCGCCTCTTAGTCATCTCAGAACCTTCTGTCTACCCAGAGAAGATCGCGGAAACCCCAGAGCTTTATGAGAGCCTCGCGGCGCACCCTCAGATCGAACTCTTTCACGCCTTTCCTCATGATTTCATTGATGAGGATCTGCAGGTCAAAGCCTACCCAGTTCCTTCCTCATACTCCTATAAAGAGTATTGGGATTGGAGTGCGATAGAGCCGGTCATTCTTAGCGCTGGTCACTTCGACCTCGCATTCTGTCGGACCTTAAAGCCATTTCCAGATGGCTACATGGATCAGCTTGCTTCGCTGGAGCCGTGGCTGAGATTCGTGAATAGCCCCCGAGGGATTATCAAGCATTTGAAGGCTGATTTTTTGCCTCAAATCGCGGCGGCGTGGCTCCCTCCGATGATTGTGACAAGAGACCACGATGCGGCCTGTGACTTCTTTCAGCAGCATGGTGAGATCGTGGCCAAGGAAACGAACAGCTGCGGAGGAAAGGGCGTGTGGCGAGTGAACAAAATCAGCTCGGAGGAATTTACGATCACAAATCACTACCTAGGCATTGAAACGTTTCCCTCACTCCGAGCCTTGTTCTCTGCTCTTTTCAAAAAGAGCAAAGATCCATACCAATTAGTGCGCTTTCTTGAGAATGTGAGCGAAGGTGATAAACGGGTGCTGGTTGTTGATGGCGAGGTTTACGGGGCATACCTGAGGCTCTCTGAGGCTGGCGCATGGGTTCATAATGTGAGCGCGGGTGGGCAATATCATCTCGCCTCGATCGAGCCTTATGAGCGAGAGGCCATTGCGGGAACCGCCAAGGCTTATCAGGAAATGGGCGTCCACACGCTTGGCTATGACTTCTTGATGGGAGATGACGGAAAATGGCAGATCAGTGAAATCAACGCAGGAAACATCGCCGGTTACAGCTTACTTGAGGAACTCACCGGCGTCCCGATTAGGCATCGATTTTGCGACTGGATTGAGAGATTCTCCCGCCGATGAACAAAGCCGTCGCTATTTTAATCCTCTCCTATGCGCTCTTCGCGCTGGCGACTCCTTTGGCAAAATGGCTCGTCCTCAATGGACTGGGGCTGGGCGAGGGCGGGGAGAGATTGATTTCTTTCTGCAATGTCCTCTTCATTGGTAATCTCTGTGCCGCTCTTCTCATTTTATTCTATCGAGAGCCGCTGAAGCTGCTGAAAGAGTTTTTTGAAATGGGGAAGAAGTCGCACGGCATGATGCTCCTTTGTGGTGCTCTCTCGGCGATTGTCCCATCCTTGCTCTTCATCGCTCTTGATCATACTTCCATCGCCAACATCGTCCTTCTGAGCCGCACTGGCCCGGTCCTCTTCGCGATTGCTGGCACTCTCGTCTTTCGCCAAAAACTCACCAAGTGGGAGTTGATCGGTTTCGGATTTATTGTTCTCTCCGTTCTGGTCACGGCCCTCTTTTCGACCGGATCTGAGCTGGGCACGGGAGAGATCCTGGTGCTCTCCTCTGGCATCTTTTTTGCGATCACCGCCATTGTGAGTAAGCTGACGCTGCCGCTGGTTCCTTCACGTGTCTTTCTCTTCTGTCGCAATCTATATGCCTCCTTGGTATTCCTTGTTGTGGCGCTCTATCTTTACGGTCCAGTCCACTTTTCCGATGCCTTTCACCCTAAACTCTGGCTCGTGATGACGATCTACGCGGTCGTGGCGATCGTCTTCGCGCAGGCTACGTGGTTCTACGCCTTGAAGAGGGTGAAGGCAACAACGGTAGGAAGCTGGTCTTTCATCTCACCTGCTCTTGCCATCTTCTTTGGCTTCGCTTTCCTTAATGAGGATCCAACTAGCGTTCAGTTCTTTGCCTTGGCGCTCACGATGTTCGGGATCGCGATTTCAAATTACCAAGCCTTAGCATGCCTCAGCCAACGATGGTTCGCGCAGTCACCTGAGTCCTCGATTGGGACAAGGTATGACGGTTAAAAGTCCACGGAAATGAAGATGAAAAAAGCCCGGCTTCTTTCGAAGACCGGGCTTTTTATTGTGATGTTTCTCTCCGCTTATTTGAAGCGGTAGTAGCCGTCTGGGTTGTGCATCATGTAGACGTCTTTCGGGTTACGACGGGGGAGAATCATGTAAGGATTCCCGTTGTCGTCGGTGGCAGGGGTGAGGCCGTTGTCGGTGACTCCCTTGCGGGTGACAGCAGGGGGAGTTGGCTTCTTGGCGTCAGGGTTTTTGAGGAGGGCGGTCTCGTGGATGCGGGAAACGACGTGGTCAGCCCACTTGAGTTTGACTGCTTGGTCACCAAATTCTGACCAGTCACCAGTGACGGTCTTCTTATACATCATCTCGATGAATTCATCAGGGGTGACGCCCATTTTTTGTGCGATTGGATCGGCAAGGCGCGCCCACCATTTGTTGAGGTCATCGACGTTTTCTTGCTGCTCAGTGAGGTTCATGCTGGCGAACGCGAAGGTCTGGCTGATTTGGTGGTGCATGATGATGGCGTTCGGGTAGACGAACGACTTCTCAGCGAGGGTCGTGATGGAAGCGGCCATGGATGCGGCGAAGGATTTGACGACGACGTAGACTGGGGCGGTGGAACCTTCCATCGATTTCAGGATGCGGTATCCAGCCATGACGGAGCCACCTGGTGAGTCGTCAATGACGATGAAGATGGGAGTCTTTGGGTCCTTGTTATTGAAGTAGTTAAT
>JALZWJ010000153.1 GCA_023300065.1 Akkermansiaceae bacterium | reverse complement strand
GGTGATGGTGGTGGATACGGATGCGCATCAGGGAAGCGGGACAAATAGTATTTTAAGTGAGGATCCGAATGTCTTTACTTACTCAATCCATGTGGGGCGTAGTTTCCCGACGAGTAAGGTGGAGGGATCGATGGATGTGGAGACGGTCCGGTATGTGGAAGGGGAGATGTATCTGAATCAACTTTTCACGACCTTGGCGGCGGCGCTGGATGTCTTTTCTCCAGATTTGGTGCTGTGGGTTTCCGGTGCGGATAATCACCGGAACGACCGGAAGGGGCAGATGATGCTGGATTTGAAGGATTTTATGAAGCGCGATGAGGTGATCCTCCGGGCGTTTTTAGGGAACCGGATTCCGGTGGCGATTCTTTATGGAGGTGGCTACAATCGGCAGCCGGAATACACGGCGACAATTCACCGGAATACGATCGCGACGGCGGCGAAAGTGGCACGACAATTCGGGCGATGAAGACCTTTGCAATTGTTGGTGCGGGCGCGGTGGGAAGCTACTATGGTGGGAGGCTGGCGCAGGCTGGAAATGAGGTCCGCTTTCTTCTCCGTGCGGACTTTGAGGCTGTGAAGAGTGAGGGGCTGCGAGTCGAAAGTATCGATGGAGACTTTAAGTTACCTTCCGTGATTTGCGCGCAAACTCCTGAAGAACTGGGGCCGGTGGATGTTGTGATCGTGGCGTGGAAGGCGACTTCTAATGATCTTTACGAGGAAGTGCTCGCGCCCCTACTTCATGAGGGATCGGTCATTGTGACTTTACAAAATGGGCTTGGTAACGTGGAGGCACTGGGGGCTATTTTTGGAATGGATCGAGTGCTGGGTGCGATGTGCTTCGTCTGCATCAACCGAATCGAGCCGGGGTTCATTCGTCACACGGGTGGTGGAATGATTGCGCTGGGGGAGGCCCGTCTAGGAATGACGGAGAGGTTGGAGGAGTTGAATGGGATTTTTGAAAAGGCGAATGTGCACTGCGATGCGGTCGAGAATTTTGCGAAGACGATTTGGCGGAAGTTGGTCTGGAATATTCCGTTCAACGGACTTTGTATCACGGAAGGCGGAATTGATACGGGGGTGCTTTTAGCGCAACCGGATGGTGAGGAGAGGGTGCGGGAGTTGATGTTTGAGGTGACTCGGGTTGCCGCTGCGTTGGGGCATGAAATTGACGATGAGTTCGTCGAGTTTCAGATCTCGCGGACTTATCCGATGAAGGATTATCGGCCTTCGAGCATGATTGATTTTGTGAATGGAGCGCCGGTGGAGGTGGAGGCGATTTGGGGTGAACCTCTGCGTCAGGCTAAGGCGGCGGGCGTTGATGTGCCGAGGCTGAAAGCGCTGGAGGCGAAGATCCGCGGGATGGTTTCCTAGCGTGAATGGTGAGGCGCGCGCCATTCTTGCTAGCGTGAGATGACCCACTGGTATTCGGCCGCGATTTGGTCGGTGAGGGGTTTTTGGAGTTGTTGGGGGAGGACGCCCCAGGTGTAGGTCTCGATCTCGAGATGGGGGCAGGTTTCGGGGTGCTCTTTGAGGTAGGAAAGGGCGGCCTCGGCGTGGTCGAGGGTGGAGCCGAGGGGGGCGAGAGGCTCTGAGTAGAGAGGGACGTGAAAATGGCACCTTGCTTTGCAAGGAGTGGTGAGTGGTGAATTGGGAGTGGTGAATGAGGAGAAGAAGTCGGGGAGGTCTTTGAAGCGGGTGAGGGGAGTAGTGTTGAGGATGACTTGGTGGAGGTAGGTGGGTTCTACGAATTGACGGATTGCCTCTAAGGCTTCTGGGTTTTGGGGGTCGAAGGAGAGGGCGTTGGAGAGGTGGATTTTTGAGATGCGGAGGCCGGCGTCGGCGAGGGCTTGGAGGGAGGTGTGGCAGTCGTCGAACTCAAGGGCGAAGTGGCAGGTGTCGTAGTTGATGCCGATGTGCTTTGTGAGGCGATCAGTGCTGAGGTCGCGGTCGCCGCACCAAGTGAAGAAGCGTTGGAAGAAGGCGATGGTTTCTTCGGTGTTTTCGAAGTGGCCGAGGGGCTCTGGTTCGAGGCCGAGGTGGAGGTCTTTACCGGATTCGAGCGAGAGGGTCTCGATGAGGCGCGCGCAGGCGTAGAGGTTGGCGAAGATGAGGTTTTCATCAGCGCCGAATTCCTTAAAGGAGCCGGGGAGGGTGGAGACGGAGCCGCCGGAGTCCTCCGGGCAGAGCTCGGAGATGATGATGAAGAGGTTATTGGTGTAGGTGAGGCGCTCTTCGGTGGACCAGTCGGGTTGGTAGACTTTTTCTTTGACGCGGGTGCCGTGGAAGGAGCCGTAAGGGAAGCCGTTGATGGTGAAGATGTAGCAGTTTTCCTCGATGAGGAAGGCCTTGAAGAGGCGGAGGTTCTTGCCATCGGTTCCGATGAGCTCGGAGGCGGCGAGGGCGGAGAGACGGAGGCCGATCGCGAAGGGTGCGCCATTTGCGACACGGTCGCGGACGGCGAGGACATCGGTCTTGAGGACCTCGAAGGTTTCCGCCCAGGTTTCTGCGGGGTGGATGTTGGTGCAGTAGGCGAGGTGGTGCTGATCGCGGAATAGCATGCTTTTAGAGTATTTGATTTTTTGGTTGGAGGAGGGCAATTTTTTGCCAGCTACGGATGAAATTCAGCTCTGTGCCGTGAGTGCTTTTTTAAAAGCCCCTATATCCGTGGCTTTTTGTGTCTTAGATCTGGGGGATCCAGAGGGAGAAGGCTTCGGGTGCGAATGATTTCAGTCGGTTTAGGCAAGCGTGCGGAGCTTCGATGGTGGCGTCTTTGAGCTGGGAGATCATCTCTGGCGTGTATCGAGGGAGGGTTTCGATGGGGTTTTCTGACTTGAGGAGAGAGGCTAGGCACGCGGCTTTTGATGCGGCGATTTTCGCTTGGGGAAGGGCGAAGGAGTCGGAGACGAGGTGGTTACTGAGTTGTCGAATTCCTTGGCGGAGAAGCTGGTCTTGATCGGGGTGGTCGGTGGGTGCGCCGCGGAGGTCGAGAGCGGAGAGGCGGAAAGAGGTGTCGATGAGGTCGTCGAGGTAGTTGTGGTGAGTCCCCTGGTAATTGCAGTAGCGGGCTTCGGCTTGGAAGGAGTTGAGGTTTTCTTGGCGGAGGATGGAGATGTCTTCGGCGATGTCGTAGAGTTGGGCGATGTCGAAGAGTTGTTTGAGAACTTGTTGGGAGAAGCTGGTGGTGAGGGGAACTCCGACGGTGTTGGGGGCGAAGGCGGTGAGTTTGTCGGCGAGGAGGGATTCTAGCTTGGGCGTCTGGACGGAGACGGGGGATTGGATGTCGAGGAAGGAGGTGACGATAGGTTTTGATTCGAGGTGCTGGAGAACGTTTGGTTCGGTGACGACGTCGAGGAGGATGTGGAGTTCTTGGTTTTGGGTTGGGGAATCGTAATGGAAGCGGTAGTGGCGGCGACCCGGGAGGCCTTGGTTGGCACGGATGCTTTCGTCACTAACCCCCAGCTATGGGGCGATCTTCCTGAAACCTATCCTGAATTCGCCGAAACTTTACGGCTTGAAATAAAAGAATTGGAGACAAAATGTCCGGTCTGACCCTGCGCGATGTGAAGAAAAGATATGGTGAAACGCAAGTCATGCACGGCGTTGACCTTGATATCGAAGACGGCGAGTTTGTTGTGTTCGTAGGTCCGTCAGGT
>JALZWJ010000152.1 GCA_023300065.1 Akkermansiaceae bacterium | reverse complement strand
AAAGTCATCGACCGCCTCTCCCATGACCTCAAGGAATCCTTCCCTGAGATGTCGGGATTTTCTCCTCGAAACCTCAAATACATGAGGAAATTTGCAGGAGCCTGGCCCGATCGGGCAATTGTGCAACGGACCATTGCACAAATTCCCTGGAGCTCGAATCTCCTCCTTTTGGAGAAAATTAAGGACCCCAAAACGCGCTTATTCTATGCTGATAAAACGAATTCAAACGGTTGGAGTAAAGTCGTCTTAGCTCACCAAATAAGTGTATCACTCCATGACCGAGAAGGCAGCTTAACCCATAATTTCACTGAAGCTCTCCCACCGGGAGACTCCGACCTAGCCTCTCAGATCTTCAAGGACCCCTACATCTTGGATTTTCTGGGAACCGACACGATCCACCGTGAGTCTGAATTAGAGCGAAAGCTCGTAGCCCATATTGAGTCCTTCCTCCTCGAACTCGGTCAGGGGTTCGCCTTTGTTGGGCGTCAGGTGCGCCTCGAAGTCGGGGGCAATGACTTCTACCTCGACCTCCTTTTCTACCACCTCAAACTCCGTTGCTATGTCGTCATTGAACTCAAGACCGGTAAATTTGAACCCGGCCATGTGAGCCAGCTCAACATGTATCTCAATCTCGTTGATGACTTGATGAAGCATCCAGATGACAAGCCCACCATCGGCCTCTTGCTGGTCAAGGAGCGCAACCGGCTCGTTGCGGAATATGCCCTCGCTGGTTACAAAAAGCCAATTGGTATTGCCGAGTGGGAACGGCAACTCACCCAGTCTCTGCCCAAGGAATTCGAATCCAGCCTCCCGAGTATCGAGGCCATCGAGCAAGAGCTGAAACGGGAAGCCGATCTGCCCCCCGACGAGTCATCATAACCACCCCTCTCACCCACCCACAAAAAAACCCGGACCGCATTGCGGAGCCGGGTTTTTGTTTTTGAGTGATCAGGCTCCTTATTTCTCAGGAGGCTTCTTCGCTGCCTTTTTTGCGACCTTCTTCTTGGCCGCTTTCTTGGCGATCTTTTGGGCGGGAGCAACGGTCTTGGTGGCCACTTTCTTAACCGCCGCATCCTTCATGGGTGGCGGTGGTGGTGGGGTCTCATCGTCGTCCGCTCCGCCGTGGCTGAGGATAAACTGGAGATCATCCATGCCGAGGTTACTTGCGAAGCCTTCGTCGCCCAGAATATTGGTGACCAATGCGGTCTTCTGGTGCTGCAGGATACGGATTTTCTCCTCCACCGAATCACGCGTCAGGAGACGGTAAGCGATGACCTTATTCTTCTGTCCGATTCGGTGCGTCCGGTCAATCGCCTGGTTCTCAACCGCGGGGTTCCACCATGGGTCGTAAAGGATGACGTAGGAGGCCGAGGTGAGGTTAAGACCAGCACCACCCGCCTTAAGCGAGAGTAGGAAGACTGAAGCATCCTTGGTGGTTTGAAAATTCTCGATCTCGCCTTTCCGGTCCTTTGTCTGACCGGTGAGGTAGTTGAAGGGACGGCTCTCGACCTCAAGACGCGTCTTGATGATATCGAGCATCGAAACGAACTGGGAGAAGACGAGGACCTTGTGGCCTTCTTCGCGAAGTTGGTCCAGGAGGTAGAAGAGCGCACTCATCTTGGCACTCTCTTCCTTGAGCCACTTCGGGTCGATGAGACCAGGGTGACAACAGATCTGACGGAGACGCATGAGGCCCTGAAGAATCGCAAAGCTGTTCTTCTTGACCGCTTCGTCGGAGTCGAGTCCGAGGAGAGCTTCCTGAATCCGCTTGAGCTCCACTTTGTAGAGTTCTTCCTGAATTCCTTCCATTCCGGCAAACACTTCTTCCTCGGTACGAGGCGGGAGGTCTTTTGCCACCTGCCCTTTTGTCCGGCGCAGGAGGAAGGGTCGCAAACGCGCCGCGAGGCGGTTCTGACTGCTAGGATCCTTCCGCTTATCAAAGCGGCGCTTGAAATAAGCACGGGTTCCGAGAACACCGGGCATCGCGAACGCCATGAGCGACCACATGTCCATGAGACGGTTCTCAATCGGTGTTCCGGTAAGGACGAGGCGGTTCTCAGCGTCCAACTCACGGGCGCACTTGGCAGCCTTGGAGTCGGGGTTCTTGATCTGCTGTCCCTCATCAAGAATGACGGTTAACCAACGGATCTTGTTCAGCTGATCTCCACAAACGCGGAGCTGAGCGTAGTTTAGAACCAAGATATCGAGCACGTTGTTGACCTCGTCGAGGTCGAGATCATCACGCGTGCGCAGAACCTTCACCTTGAGATGCGGTGCAAATTTGCCAGCCTCCGTCGCCCAAACATCAAGAACGGACTTCGGGCAAACCACGAGGGCTGGTCCTAATTTACGTTTTGCTGTTTTCTGAGTTTCTTTGACGGACTCACGCAACCAGAGAAGGTAGGTGATACTCTGAATCGTTTTACCAAGACCCATGTCATCCGCGAGGATACCACCAAAGCCGTTCGTGGCGAGGTAAGCGAGGAATTGGTAACCCTCAACCTGGTAAGGTCGCAGGGTCGCATTGAGTTCCTCGGGGACCTCAGGCTTGACGTCGATCTGGATATCACGCGCACGGTCCTTGATCTTCTTCCACGCCTTGGAGTCGAAGACTTCCGCGGCCTTCGGATCGGCAAGCTGCATCGCGTGCATGCGGTGCGTCTCGCCGGAGAGGTCGAAGGGATCTAGGCCGAGGCGGGTCACCGCATCGCGCTGATCTGGATCG
>JALZWJ010000151.1 GCA_023300065.1 Akkermansiaceae bacterium | reverse complement strand
GGATCATCTGATTTCAGCTTTGTTCCAGAACAAGAGGGCGCTGCGAGAGAGGCGAGAGAGGCGAAATCAGTGGAGCTGGTTTCACCGCAGGTTGCCCCCGTTAAGAGCGCGAAGGGGGATGTTCCCTTTGGCGAATCTCCTGCAAAAGAAGGGAAGACTGCTCTTGTTTCTGCAATGTCGGCAGCCAGTGCCGTGAAGCCTCCCCAACCCGTGACTACTTCCCAAAAAGAAACTCAAGAGAAGAGGGTAGATGAACTGAAGAAGCCTGCTCCCGCAAAGGACCAAAACAAGACGATGCCGAGAGAGAATGCGCCCCAGGAAAAAAACCCGGTGAAAGAAAATATCTCAGCGGCTCCAGCCGAGGCCGAAACTGAGGTTGCCAAGTCAACGTCTGACTCAGTTTCTAATGCTGAGGAGATGGAAGTGGTGACGGAAAGTGGGAATGAATCTACCGCGCTTTCTTCCTCGGTTCAACCGATGAAAGCCGTGAGTAAGTGGGCTTTTTGGAAGCGTGGTTCTCAACGCGATGAACAGCTGAACCGGATCTCAGATGGGTATGTCGAAATGGTCGAGCTAGTCCGTGCGATTCGTGGCCAGTTGGAATCTCAGAATGAGAATAACATCATCTTGCGCGACTCACTCGCGCATCTTCCCGAGACCATGAAGGGTCTGGACCGTTTCAACGAATCCCAGCATACGGTGGGTGAGGCCTTGAAAGATATTCATGGGCAGATGCAACTCTACAGCACGAAAGAGGGGAAGCTTGCTGACTCAATGGATGGCTTTAACTCCACTTTGAAAGGAATGGATCACACTAGTAAGGCGACCATGCAGACCTTCGACCGCGTGCAGGAGCGGATTCGGGACTCCGATAACCGGATGCAGAGCCTCTTTGAAAATGTGCAAAACACCGAAGAAAAGGTCAGTGATAGTATGGTCCGCCTTCAACGGAATATGGCCATCATTCAGAGCATTTTCCTCGTCTGTCTCTTAGCCGTGATCGGGGTCCTGGCCTACATCATTTGGGAGAGTAAGCAGGTGTCTGAAGCGACGAATTCAATGAACAATCCAATGATCGAATCTCCCAATCAGACTGATGATTCTGCTCCAGTGGGGGTGACTCCGCGCGAGCCAATTGAGGTGGTGGTGCCAGCCCGCAACCGGGGTGGGGAGTAAACTCGCTCTCTAACCTCCCGCCGCGATGGTGATGATCTCTAATTGATCACCGTCTGCGAGCTGGCGTGCCTCAAATTCTGAGGGCGCGAGCGCCTCGCGGTTTAGCTCGATCACCACCGGTTTTCCTCCCAGTCCCAGCTCTTTGAGCAGGGCGGTTAAGGTCAAGTCCTCCGCGCAATCGCGGTTTGTGCCATTGATGGTAAGTGTCATGAATTTGCGAGGATGGCTGGGTCCCAGTCTTTCCAGACGGGGTCGAACCCTTGGGTTTGGAGAAGCTGCGCGATCTCTCCGACCGAGCGCTTATCGTCGATTTCAAATTGCCCCGTCGCTCGGTCGCAGGCAGCATCATCTTCCAGTTCCACTCGGCGGCCCTTCACGGTGAGGTGCAGGTCTTCAGTGCCAACTCCGGTGTAGCCACCGGGGTCGGTTTGAGAGCCCGCTGAAATATGAGTAACGCCGAGACCAAAGAGTGAGTCGCGGAGTTCCGCTGGCTCACGAGTCGAAAGTACGATGCTGACTTGCGGGAAGCAGATTCGGAAGGCGGTGATCAAGTGCACCAAATTCCGATCATTCAGTGAGAGTGCCGGATCGGGTGTGTATTGATAATTCCCGGCGTGTGGACGCATGCGGGGGAAGGCGATGGAGAAGCTGGCCTTCCAGCAGTGCTTCATCAAGTAGTCGAGGTGAGTTGCGAGCGAGATCGCCTCATGCCGCCAGTCAGAAAGGCCAAAGAGGGCCCCGATCCCAATCCGTCTGAATCCGCCCGAGTAGGCGCGTTCGGGGCAGTCGAGGCGCCAGTGGAATTTCTTTTTAGGTCCGGCAGTGTGCAGGATTTCGTAGGCTTCCTGATTGTAGGTTTCTTGGTAGACGATGAGGCCCTCCGCCCCATGGTCTACTAATTCCCCGTATTGGTCGTCCTCCATCGGGCCGACCTCGATGCCGATGGTCGGCATGAGTTGTTTCAGCGCATCGATGCATTTTTGAAGATACCCGTCGGAGACGAATTTAGGGTGCTCACCCGCCACGAGGAGGATGTTTCGGAACCCCTGATCGTAGAGGAATTTAGCCTCGGCCACCACCTGCGGGACGGTCAAGGTGGTGCGTAAAATCGGGTTATCGCGTGAAAAACCACAGTATTGGCAGTTGTTCACGCATTCGTTTGAAAGGTAAATGGGAGCGAAGATCCGCATCGTTTTTCCAAAGTGTCGCTGCGTGATCGCCTGACTTTGGCCAGCCATCGATTCCAACTCTCCGTCTGTCTTGTCTTCGAGCAATTTTCGGAATCGGCGCATGAGAGGAGTGGGATCCTTCATGAGCGAATCGAATTGGGTGGCAAAACTCACCCCGCAGAAGTCCACTGTGCGCGCCCTTTTGTCAAAAGCTTTCCCAAAAAGGGCATTGCCAGTCCATCTAGAAACTGTTGAAATCGCGAACAACATTATGGCTAACGCAACCAACGTTCTGACTCAAGGGATCGAAATCAACGGATCCATCAAGTTTTCCAATGACATGATCATCGATGGAAAGATCGACGGCGAGATCATCTCTGAGAAGGGAAAGGTCACCATCGCGGAGAACGCCAACATCAAGGGCGATGTGAAAGCCGGTGAAGTAAAGCTTTACGGCAAGGTCGAGGGCACCATCTCCTCCGATCGTTGCGAGCTGAAGGAGAAGTCATTTCTGAAGGGTGACATCAAAACCAAGACTCTCAGCATGGAAGAGGGCGCGACCCTCCAGGGCAGCACCCAAATCGGAGGCTAAGTCCTGCCGTTCTAATTTTCTTAAAAAGCCGCGCTCTTCGGAGTGCGGTTTTTTTCTTGGCCGCGGCCCCGGTCTATTAAGGGAACTTGGCCCAGATCGATTTCAGGTAGGGCGCATCCGTAAAGTCGCTCGGCATATCGACCGATTTCAGATCAGCTCCCCGTAACTGGCTCATGAATTCTGGCGTGCTCATTCCACGGAAGTTCGTGCAGGCCAGAATCCGCCCACCTGGCTCCAGGCAGCTCGCCGCGAGCTGGAAAAGAGTCCCGTAATCTTTCTCGACCCGGAAGACCTTCCCCTTGTCATCCCGCGAGAAGGTCGGGGGATCCAGCACGATGTAGTCAAACTTCCGGCCCTGCTTCGCGAAGCGCCGGAGCCAGTGAAAAGTATCGCCCTTACAAAAGTAATGATCATCGGGCTCCATTCCATTCAGGCGGAAGTTCTCGCGCGCCCAATCGAGGTAAACCTGCGAGAGATCTAAGGTTGAGGTCACGGCACCTGCCGCCGCTGCCGCCACCGAGAAAAATCCAGTGTAGGAAAAGGTGTTTAAGACCGTCTGCCCCGGCTTCACCATGGCGCGGAGTGCGGCGCGGTTATCGCGCTGGTCAATGAAGATTCCTTGTGAATATCCCGACTCAAAAGAAAGGCGGCATTTTAGCCCGTTTTCAGTTCCCGTAAAATATTCCGGCATCTTCGGCCCGCTGATATGGACGGGGGATTCCTTTTGGTGCTGGTCCAGCCGCTTCCAGTAGAGCGGTTTTCCATACTCTGACAAAAGATCGCGCACTTCTTTACTCAGTGCCGCACCGGAGGTCGACACCATCCACCCCTCGCCGTAGCTCTCTAAGATGCTACCTCGCAGCTCATCTCCGCCTCCATCGATGAGGCGGATGAGGTCGGTATCGCTCGCTTGGAGCTCTTTTCGCTGCTGGAGCGATTTAATGACGATTTCTTGAAGGCGAGGGTTGGACATTGCGCGCCGCCGTTTTAACATCGTCTTCGAAATGAGCGAATGGAAATCCCTTTTAGATGCAGCTGTGCAAAACGGCGATGTCTCCACCGAGGCCTGTGTGAATATCGAACTCTACTTACAAGGCACCTCCTCGCCGGTCGGAGCCGCTGCCATTACCGAGCTCATCAAGGCGCGTGAGTGGCAAGAGATCGATGACCGTTTCTTCAAAACGATGGCCTTCGGCACCGGTGGTCTCCGTGGTCGCACCGTCGGAAAGGTCGTGACTGCGGCTGAGCAAGGCGCGGGTGGGCCACTTGGTCGGCCTGAGCATCCCTGCGTGGGCACGGCGTCCATGAACTTTTTTAATCTCAAACGAGCCATGATTGGTCTCGTGACCTACGCTCGCCAGAGCTTTCAGGGAGAAGGCCGTCCATCGCTCGTGATTGGGCACGACACTCGCCACTTCTCGCGCGACTTCGCCGAGACCTGCGCCAAGGTTTGCACCGACCTTGGTTGTGATGCCTATCTCTTCGAGGCGGAGCGCGCCACACCGCAGATCTCCTTCGCGATTCGTCACCTCCGCGCCACCTCCGGGGTTTGCCTCACCGCGAGTCATAACCCGGCTCATGACAATGGTTTCAAGGCCTACATCGATGATGGTGGCCAGCTCGTAGAGCCCCACGCCACCGGCGTGATCACTGAAGTTAATGCCCTCGATCGTGAGGACTACGTGGCCCTCCCTGCATCTGAGCAAGGCACCCTCACGATTCTTGGCGAGGAGATGGACCGGATCTACATGGATAAGCTCCGCACCACTTTACTGCGACCAGATCTTCTCGAAGGACGTAAAGCAAAAGTCGTCTACACCAACCTCCACGGCACCGGTGGCATCATCATCGTGCCGATGCTCCGCGAGCTGGGATTTGAAGTCATCACCGTTCCTGAACAGGATGGGGGAGATGGCCGTTTCCCGACGGTCGAATCACCGAACCCTGAGAATGCCTCGGCGCTTGTGACAAGCGGACTATATAAGTTTAGCCGTAACCCTATGTATCTAGGCGTTCTCATACTCTTATCAGGATGGGCGATCATCCTAGGCAATCCCGTCAATCTAGCCGTCCTTGCCGCCTTTGTAACCTGCATAAATTGGCTGCAAATCATGCCTGAAGAAAAACAATTAAGCCAAATATTCGGGCAAGACTATGACACCTATAAAAACCGCGTTCGGCGCTGGATCTAGGAGACTTTATGAAACCCCTTTTCAAATTCCTAAGTATTACAGGGGCCGTGATATTTATGACGACCTCTAACGCGGTTATGGCAAAAGAAAACTCGGCGCTGAGTGCGAAGCATCAAAAGATCATTCAAGACTTTCCAAACGTCAAACATATCTCGATCCAAGACTTACAAGAATTGCCAAAAGATGAGGTCATTGTTTTTGATATTCGCGAGCCCGATGAGTTTGGTGTGAGCCATATGGCAGAGGCTATCTTTGTCTCGCCAAAAATTTCAGCCGATGATTTCTTAAGTCAATATCGTGAATAGGCGAAAGGCAAGTCGGTGGTATTTTATTGTTCTGTGGGGCAGCGATCCTCCATCTTGGCC
>JALZWJ010000150.1 GCA_023300065.1 Akkermansiaceae bacterium | reverse complement strand
AAAAAGAGTATGTGGCTACGTGAAACACAAGCTAACTTCAGGACGAATTGAAGGCTTTAACAATCAGATAGCCCGACTTGTGCACCCGGGCTGAGGTCTACGAGATCTGGACTACCTCGGACTCAAACTCCGCCACCAATCCGTCATGCGTTCCTGACGAAGAGCCAGAATCAGTCTCTCTTTCTCAAGAGCTCAACGATGAAGAACAACGTCACATCCGCGAAAACGTGAGTGAGGAGCAGCTGGCCATCTTCGATATCCTAACTCGTCCTGACCCATAATTAGACACCCAAGAAATCGAAGCGATCAAGAAGGTCTGCAAGGAACTTTCAGCTAAACTAAAAACCGAGCTTCTCGTCTTGGCGTGGCGTAATAAACGAACCACTCGCGCTGCGGTCCGCAGTAGAGATTGAGAAGATGCTCGATTCCGGCTTGCCGGAGAAATACACCGCAGAACTTTTTGAAGCAAAGTGCGGAGTTCACTTTCAACACATTCTCGAAAAACACCTCGAGCAAGGGGCAAACGTTTATCAAGAGACGGCATAATTATCCCTCCACTTAGAACTTTCCATCCGCGCCGAATTCGACGTTCTCGACTTCTAGCCACCAACTCTGATCTCCACGACTCGCCAAGGTTTCCTTACGAATTTTCCCAAGAAGGAGAGCCCCACTCGTATTTCGCTTAAAGAGGGTCTGACCATTTCTCCAACTAAAGCTGCGCTCTATTGCGGTCCGTCCCAAATAATCAAAACCGATCGTCTGAAGGTCCACCTTCATCAACAGCTCCTTCTGGCTAAATTGAAAGCTAGATCCAACCGATGAAACTGTCGGAATAATCAAATAACTTAAACACTCGCTCTTCGAGCCGTCCTCATTCCAAAGAGCCAAACAAGTCAGATGATTGAATCGCTCACTCTTCATCACTTTCTCTAAAATCATTCCCACGATGGTTCTTGTCTCTTCTGATTGGCAGGTGGTGAGCACAAGTTCATCATTCTCAGCATAGAAAAGCTTCTCCCCTTCTTTAAAATCACAGCCGCTGTTCCTGAACGCCTCGGTCATATCAAACCAACTTTGATGAGAATTCAAATGGTCGAAATTTGCAGGAAGATGATTGGGGTGCATTCTCCGAGGAAAACCCTCTAACAAAATATTTGGATCAAAAGGCCAATACCAAAGGTCTTTATCGCCCTGCTGAGTATTCCACCCCTTCTGAACTCCCTCTATCCTCAGAGGTTCCTCGTCTTTTTCATAAAGATGCCACTCCGAACATTCGGGACCGTTCTGAAACCGCACTCTTAAAATAACCTGTAGGATGAGAGACTTTCCCAGATGATGTGCCTCGATATAGACTGGGCTGTTCGACCTCAACGAGAGAGAGGTCGCTCCCGATAATTCTCCAAAAGACCCAGTCGCGGAAACTTCTAAAGAGACGCGATAGCTGCTTTCTGCCTTGTCCGCATAGGACTCAATCTTCGACTTCGCAGTAATACAAGGCCCTTTCGGAAGCTCAAAAACAACCGGATTCTTGGACTGCGGGAGCACGACCTCAGCAAGCGCAATCGACTCTTTCTGCTTAAGAACATCTTCCCAATTTTTCTGAAGATTTGGGGAAGAACTCGTGGTCTCAAAGAGAGATAATTCCAAAGACTCCTCCAAAGCGGGTAATTGTTCTTCTAAAATTGCTTCCAATTGCTGCAAGGAAGAAGGGCTCAAAAAAGCCACTAAATATCCCGTCGTTTCATTGTAAAGAATCCAGCTGCCAGCCTCCTTGAGCATTTTTTCCTCTGCAAATTTCCCCACATTCCAAACTTGATCCTTAGCAGATAAGAATCGAGTTTTGTCGATTTCCACAGCTGCTTGGGAAAAATCAACGAGCTCACACTCAAGGTCACCGTATGTAACGCTAGAATCAAATGGGTCTTCGTTATTTTTCTGGGAGAGAACCTCCTTAGCAATTTCGTTGAATTGTGGACCCACCCAGAACGCCTCAGTGAGTAATTCCGCAAAACCTAGGGGAGCGCAAAACAACAAACATAAAAAAGCCTTCATCATACTTCACCTAGCAAAGCAAACTAAAGTCACAAAGCTGCAAGGTCTACAAAGCAATGAATCAAAGAATAAAACCTATACGAGTCCCTTTCTCTCTCTAGCTAAACTCTCAGACACTCAGCTAGAATACTAGATTCGCTCATCGTATTTTTCAAACACGACAAGCACTCGTTTTCTCCGCTTGCGGCGGCGGCGGTTTGCCAACCCTGCTGAAACTAAGGTGAAAACCCTCTAAACGCTGCAAATCCCCCGAATCAAGGGACTTCGAGGTTGCGAATTAGCATTTGCAAGGTAGTCTGCCGCGTCCGCGAGAAAAATGAATATTCACGAATACCAAGCGAAGGAATTGTTTGAAAAGTTCGGCGTGCCGAGCCCCAATGGAAAAGTCGCCGGAAGTGCTGCCGAAGCACAAACCGTCGCCGAAGAAATCGGAGGAGGCAACTATGTCGTCAAAGCCCAAGTCCACGCTGGTGGCCGCGGCAAAGGAACCTTTAAAAATGGCTTCCAAGGAGGCGTTCACCTTGATGGTGATCCTGCTAAAATCGGCGAAATTGCCGGCAAAATGATTGGCGAGACCCTCGTCACCAAACAAACCGGAGAAGAAGGCAAACTCGTCCGCAAGGTCATGGTCGCTGAATCCGTCGACATCAAGCACGAGTATTATCTCTCCATCCTTATGGACCGCGCGACCTGCCGCCCCGTAATTGTTGCTTCCGTCGAAGGCGGTATGGACATCGAGGAAGTAGCCGAGAATCGCCCCGAGAAAATCCTCAAGCAATTCATCCACCCCAACGCAGGCCTGCAAGCTTACGAAGTCCGCTCCCTCATCAAAGGCCTCGGATTCGAGAAAGAAGCGGCTAAGCAATTCGCCAAGCTTCTTAAAGCTCTCTACAAACTCTTCATCGATTGCGACTGCGCAATGGTGGAAATCAACCCACTCGTCGAGACCACAGACGGTCGCATCCTTGCTCTGGATGCCAAGTTCGGCTTCGACGACAACGCCCTCTATCGTCACCCCGATATCGAGGCTTACCGCGACACCGACGAGGAAGACCCTCGCGAAGTTGCAGCGGCGGAATACGACCTCAACTACATCGGCCTCGACGGCAACATCGCTTGTCTCGTCAACGGAGCCGGGCTTGCCATGGCCACTATGGACATCATCAAGCACGCTGGTGGTGACCCTGCCAACTTCCTCGACGTAGGAGGCGGAGCTAGTAAGGAGCAAGTCGCAGCCGCCTTCAAGATCATCACTGGTGATCCCAATGTGGAAGCTATCCTCATCAACATCTTCGGCGGCATCATGGACTGCAACGTCATTGCCGAAGGCGTCGTTGCCGCTTCTAAGGAAGTCGGCCTCAACATTCCCCTCGTCGTTCGCCTTGAGGGCAACAACGTGGAAGCGGGCAAGAAGACCCTACAAGCTAGCGGGCTCAACCTCATTACCGGCGACGACATCCTCGACGCCGCTCAAAAAGTGGTCGCATCAACTCAAGCTGCCTAACCAAACAATAACCACTAACTTTTAACAGATAACTTAAAATGGCTATTCTAGTAGACGAAAACACAAAGGTCATGGTGCAGGGAATCACGGGCGGCTTCGGAGGCCGTCACGCGGGTCTCTCCCTCGACTACGGCACCCAGCTCGTCGCGGGTGTCACTCCCGGTAAAGGCGGTCAAACCTTCGATCACGGTGACCACAAGGTCCCCGTGTATGACACGGTTGCTGATGCTGTGAAGCAAAGCGGCGCCACCACTTCAGCAATCTTCGTCCCACCGCCCTTCGCGGCTGATGCAATCCTCGAAGCGGTCGACGCTGGCGTCGAACTCATCGTGGCCATCACCGAAGGCATCCCAGTCATGGACATGATGCGGGTGAAGGAATACATGCGCGGGTCCAAGACTCGTCTCATCGGGCCAAACTGCCCGGGTGTTGTCACTCCTGGTGAAGGTCCAGACTCCACTGGCGGTTGCCGCATCGGCATCGCTCCTGGTTACATTCACAAAAAAGGCAACGTGGGTATTCTTTCCCGCTCAGGCACCCTCACTTATGAGGCCGTCTGGCAGGTGACCTCACTTGGCTATGGTCAAAGCACCTGTGTCGGAATCGGCGGAGATCCTATCAACGGAACTTCTCACCTCGACATCATCAAGCTCTTCAATGAGGACCCTGAGACTGAAGCGATCATTATGATCGGTGAGATCGGTGGATCTGCGGAAGAAGAAGCCGCCGCTTGGATCAAGGAGAATTGCAAGAAGCCCGTTGCTGGATTCATCGCCGGTGCGACTGCGCCTCCGGGCCGCCGCATGGGCCACGCTGGAGCGATCGTCTCCGGTGGTCAGGGAACTGCTGAAGCTAAGAAAGCCGCCATGACCGACGCCGGTATCGTGGTTGCCGAGACTCCCTCCGAGATGGGCCAAGCGCTCCTTCAGGCCTGGGGTAAGTAAGCTGACTTCGACCTAGAATTTCAAAAGCGCGATGGGCTCAGCCTATCGCGCTTTTTTGTCCCATGGCGGCGCTTTCCAAGCGCCCAGCCATCCCCCCAAGCGAGAATGGCCCTCCTTTCAGGGCATTTCGAGAGATTTCACCGCAGAGCCGCAAGAGGCCGGGGAGAGTCGTGGAGCTCCAGAGAATCGACTCTTTCTCCTCCTCTGCGTCACTTTCTGATCTCTGCGCCTCTGCTGTGATTCTCCGAGGAAGCCCCTTAACCGAGTGGCATTCTTCCTAGCCCGTTATTGGGAGTAAAACAAGGTGGCCTCCGCTGGCTTCTCCTACCAAAGCGGAATTTGCTCATCAGGGCCTTGCTTCGTCTTTGCCGGTGCGGTGATGAGGTCTAGGTCTAGGATGAGGTCGAGCGATGCTCTTTCTTCTTCCTCTAGGATCTCCCGTAGATGTTCCCGCCAAATGTCGGCTTCGCCTCCTTGTTTGCTGGAGAGCATCTCGGCCCATTGACTCAGGGCGCCACTCGGTTGGGCGCGCTTTCGCAGTTTGGCGAGCCATGATTCGTAGGTCTTCATTTTGGAGTGGTAAAAAGAGACTATGAATCTCTTCTACGGCTTGCAAGTGAGGATGAAATTCTGTGGAGTATCCGCAATGAGATACGATTCTGTTGATCCTGAGTTTTTTGTCCGAAACCGTGCCAACCTTCTTGAGAAGTTACAGCCGAACACTTTGGTTGTGATCCATGCGAATGACATCATGCCGACCAATGCGGATGGGACGATGATCTTCCGCCAGAACAATGATCTCTTCTACCTCACGGGGGTTGATCAGGAGGAGACGGTGTTGGTTCTTTGTCCTGATGCCGCAAATGAAGCCGATCGTGAGATCCTCTTCGTCCGTGAGACTTCTGAGCACATCGCAATTTGGGAAGGCGACAAACTAACCAAGGAGCAAGCCACGGCCGTTTCTGGAATTAAGAACGTCCGCTGGGTTGCGACCTTTGATGATGTCTTGAAGACCCTCGCTCCGCAGATGGAGACTCTGAGCCTCCATAGTAACGAGCACCCTCGTGCGCATCCCGTCGTTGAGACCCGTAACCGTCGTTTTATTCGCGAGTGCCAGGAGCGCTTCCCATTGCACCGCTACGAGCGTGTGGCGATGTTGATCCAGGAGTTACGAATGTTCAAAGATCCTGAGGAAGTCCGCTTCGTTCAGAAGGCGATCGACATCACGGAAGATGGATTCCGCCGCGTTTTAAAATTCCTCAAGCCCGGGGTTGGGGAGTGGGAGATCGAGGCCGAATACCTCCACGAGTTCGTCCGCCAAAAGTCCCGTGGTTTTTCTTACTCACCCATCATTGGGGCCGGTAAGAGTGCCTGCGCTCTGCACTATCTCGACAATGACAAAATATGCGAAGACGGGCAGATGGTCCTGATGGATGTCGGTGCTGAATATGGAAACTGGAATGCTGATATGACGCGGACCGTTCCTGTGAATGGTAAGTTTACGGAGCGCCAGAAAGATGTCTATGAGGCCGTGCTTCGCGTGATGTATGCTGCGAATGATATTCTCCGTCCTGGTCTGAATCTGGTTGAGTATCAGAAGCAGGTCATCGAGATCATGGAGAAGGAGCTCATTGGCCTGGGTCTGATCGACGCTGAAGAGGCGAAGAAGCAGGGCAAGGATAAGGCACTCGTGAAGAAATACTTCATGCACGGAACCTCACACCCGATCGGGCTCGACGTCCACGATGTGAGCCGCCCGAAGGAGCCCTTCGCAGTCGGCATGATCTTCACGATCGAGCCTGGGATTTACATCCGAGAGGAGAATCTCGGAGTCCGGATTGAGAATGAATTCATCATCGGGGAAAAAGAGAACATCGATATGTTCTCCAAGTTTCCTACCACGGTTGCAGAGATCGAGGCGGCGATGGCTTCAGAGTAGAAGCTCACGCAGATCTGTTTCTAAACGGTCTATGGCATCCTGGTCGGTGAGTTTTTCTCCGGCTTGGGTGCTCACATAGATGGAGTCCAATGCGGCTCCTTTTTCTGTGCAGATGCGCGAGTGCACGGTGACAAGATTGTGATCGTTGACGGTCCGCAAGACATCGTGGAGGAGGCCAATGCGGTCGAGCGCTTGCAACTCGATCACGGTGAAGTGCGGGTCGAGGTCATTACTCATCCAAGCTCGGACCGGGAATTGGACCACTTGCTCCGTCTCTGGTTTTAGAAAGTTGACCTTCTTTTTGAGATATTTTTTAGGATCATAAGCTTCCTGCTCATTGATCTCGTAGAGAGCGGCGACAACCGCCTTTTGCTTGCTCTTGGATCCGACGCAGGTGAACTCGTCGGTGCAGACTCGGAAAAGGTCTAGTGCGATGCCATCGGGACGCGTGTAGACATCGGCCGAGAGGATGCTGAGTTGTTGAGAAGCGAGGACACAGCAGATTTTTTCGAGGAAGCGCTGGGTATCGTGACTCGCGATGATGAACTCGCTGTAGCCGAATTTGGGATGCTCGATCCATTGGACTGCACATTCAAATGGGGTGTCGGGACGGCGTGCTCTCCGGTCGATATATTGCCAAAGCGCGAGGATGTGTTTTGAGATGCTTTTCCTGCTGCGGTAGCGGAAGTAGCGTTTTGGCATGAGCTTGGAATGCTCGTCAAAGATTTCGTGATACTTCTCTTTCAGGCCCGCTCTGATTTCGATGAGGGACTCTTGGACCTCCAAGTTTGATTTTTTAGCGTTCGCAGCTTTGCCCTCTTTCATGAAGGTGCAGGTGTTACGGTAGAGCTGGAGGATGAGGGTTTCTTTCCAAGGCGACCACGCCTCTTCATTCGTGCCATTTGAATCGGCAAAGGTGAAGAGGAGGAGGGCATCCAGCCGGTGGCGGTCTTGCATGAGGCCGGCGAATTCCTCGATGACTTCGGGGTCATCGATATTCTTTTTCGTCGCGAAGCGCCAGAGGGTGAGGTGGTGATCCACCAAGAACATGATGAGGGTCCGGCGGCCGCCCGTGATTTTAAGACGCTTGCACATCTTTGCGGCTAGGATGGCGGAGCCATCGATGTGCTCGCGGACATTCTCGGCGCGTCCGGTATCGTGCAGGATGAGCGCGATGTAGAGGGCGTAGGGATCTGGGTGCTTTAAGAAGAGATTGCGGTAGATGTCACGGCGGGGGTCTTCATCATCGACGAGGAGGTCGAGCTGATCAATGCAGCGCAGGGTGTGCTCGTCCGCAGTGTAGCGGTGGAAGAACTCGTGCTGGACGAGGCAGTCTAGCGCGCCGAACTCCGGGAGGTAGCGGCCCAGCACGCCGGAGCGGTGCATGAGGCGTAAGATGTGAGCGACTTGCCCTTTTTTTTCTAAGATTTCGCGGAAGACATCGCGGTTTTCTCTACGCATCCGGAAGGACTTATCGATGAGGGCTCGGTTTGCTTTGATTAATTTCCGGAGAGAGGGGGAGGGGCGGACGTCGTGTTTCTGACAGTAGAGGAAGAGGCGGATGAGCCGGTCTGGGTTCTCGTCAAAGATTGTTTTACGGCGGGGGAAGAGGCGGCCATTCCGGATGGTGTAATCATCGAGAGACTTCGGTTTTTTCTTAAGCAGACCAAAGGTGAGCTTGGAGCGGAGCCCGTAACTTTCTTGCTCCGTGTGCTGGAGGTCGAAGATTTCGAAGACGGATTTGGTATGGTTGTGGACGTGGCGGGCGTGGGTGTAGTAATCCCGCATGAAGGACTCGATCCGCCGCAGGATGGACTTTTCTGGATAGCCGAATTCATCGGCTAGGACTCCTTGAAAACGGAGGGTTAGGATATCGTTTCCTTTGTCGTGATAATGGAGCGCGTTGCGAACTCGGTGGAGGAAGTTGAAGGCATCCTTTAGCTCTCGGCGGGCGAGGCGTGAGAGGATTCGTTGGCCGATGAGTTCGGTAAGTGAGCGAGTGCCAGCTTCGGCATCAATGATCCAATCGAGGTTATGGAAGTCACGCAGGGTGCCGGGGCTGTCCTTAATGTTAGGCTCCTGGAGAAAGACGGTGTGGGACCATTTAGCGTGACGGCGGATAACGTCGAGGCTGCGTTCTTTGAAAAAAATTTCCTTATCTTTTTCGATGCAAGTTTTGCGAAAGCGAGTGCGGAAGCTCTCAAAGAGTTCGCGGGAGCCGGCGATGAGACGGGCATCGAAGAGGGCGGTGCGTGACTGGGGTTCGCGCTTTGCTTCGGTGATCGATTCCGCGGTGGAGCGGGTAGAGGGGAGGAACTTGAAGCCGAGGTCCCAGACGAGGTGCTGGATCTCTTTGATGACTTCTGCGACTCGTTCAGAGATTTTATTTGAGGACTCTGAGGTCAGGAATAAGAGATCGACATCTGATCCGGGGTTCATGAGGCCGCGTCCGTAGCCGCCGTTGGCAACGAGGGCGAGGGAGGGGAGCTTTTCACCTTTTTCGAGGAAGGATTGGTAGATCGTGATGAGGAGTGCATCGACCATCGCAGAGCGGGCCTGCGTGTGCGCTAGGCCATCCTCACCGGCCAAGTGGCGGTTGTGGAGTTCCTCGTTCTTCTCTGCGATATGGGACTTCAAAAAAACGAGCCGCTCCTGAGGAGACGACTCGCGTAATTGGATGGGGTCTAAATTTTGTGACACTTATTACGGGTGGGCTGTTTACCAACGGGTGGCATTAGCACGATCCCTGCCACCTCTGCGGGCATAATAAGAACGACCAGCACGGGTGGTATCAAGTGAACCACGGATGATCTTTACATCAGCGCCAACACCGACGCGGCGGTAGAGGTCGATGACGTCGTTCGACTTCATGCGGATGCAACCGTAGGAAGCAGGGCGACCGATTTTATACTCAGCCGGGGTGCCGTGAATGTAGACGCAGCGACCGTAAGTGTTCTTGTTATGGCTGTCACGTCCGCTCAACCAGAGGATACGAGTGACGATGGGGTCGCGGCCAGGGGTATTTGGTTTAACAATGGCACCAGTGCGGCGGCGGCTTTTGAAGACCGCGCCTTTTGGTGCGCCTCCGCCGATTTTCTTGGCGATGACGTGGTTGCCAAGAGGGGTGCGATTGCTCCCGTTTTGGCTACCGAGTCCAAATTTGGAAGTCGAGATTGGGTAGGCTTTGACGGGCTTGCCTTCTCTGACGAGGAGCATTTTTTGATCTCTCACACTGACCAGCATTTGGTTGGTCTTGTCCGTCTGTTTAGGAGACGAACCACAACTGACCAAAAAGAGTGGCAGGCAGGAAAGAATGGCGAGGACAGATGTTCTGAAAGTGCGCATTGCTTGAAAGGGATGAAAGGTGTGAACAGGGCTTAGGTTAATTCTCCTTAGAACGGAAGGGCAAAAGTCGTAGTAAATATTGCATCTGACCTATTGAATTTAAAGATGTATAAAAGAAACCGACGGGAAAGGGAAGCAACAAGATTGCGGAAGGCCAATTTCCTGAGAAGGCAGCCTCTAACACTACGAAGAGGAAGAAGAGGCCGAAAAGGAGCTCAACCACTGGCGTTAAGCTCTTTAGAGCCTTGTAGCCACTCTTTTTAATCTCTTGTTTTTGGGTGCCTTCGATGCCGTATTTAGGGGTCCGAACAAAGCCCGTTTCGTGTCCGATCATGGCTTCAATGACCGCTTTAGCGTTATTTACGGCCATTCCAATGCCTAAAGCGAGCAGGAGAGGGAGGTAGCAAATCTCTCTCAGCCAGGTCTTCGGATTCAGTGCTTTTTGAGCGACTGCGTAGAAGAAGACGATGGACATTGAGGAGAAGAAGAAGATGGGCGCATTGATGAGGAAGTTCCCCCATTGTCCGAGATCAGGACCCCACTGGCTCTTCGGGAAGATGAGAAAGCAGAGTGCGATGAGAAGGAGGTAAGCGTAGTTTGCGGTGAGGTGGGCGGTCGCCTCCAGCTTTACCGCGAGTGGGAATTTGCTCTTCCAGATGGAGGGGAGGCACTTCTTACAGCATTGGATGGAGCCTTTGGTCCAACGATGCTGTTGGTTTTTGAATCCAGCCATGTCGACGGGGAGCTCGGCGGGGGTCTCGACCTCCTTGAGGAAGATGAATTTCCAGCCCTTCAGCTGCGCGCGGTAGCTGAGGTCCATGTCCTCGGTGAGAGTGTCGTGCTCCCAGCCGCCTGCGTCTTCGATCGCTTCCTTGCGCCAGATTCCACCGGTGCCATTAAAGGTGAAGAAGCGGCCTGAGCGGTTCCGGGCAGTTTGCTCTAGCTCAAGGTGGCCGTCTAGGAAGAGGGCTTGCACGCGAGTGAGGGCATTGTAGTTCCGGTTGAGGTGTCCCCAGCGAGTCTGCACCAAGGCGATCTTATCATTGGTGAAGTGGTGGATCGTTTCCTGAAGAAGGTCAGAATTTGGAACGAAGTCAGCATCTAGGATGAGGATGTAGTCACCTTTGGCGACCTTCATTCCGTTTTCAAGGGCGCCTGCTTTAAAGCCGGTACGGTCGGTGCGGTGGATGCACTCGGCATCGAATCCCTTTTCGCGAAGGCGAGCAGCGCCGGCCATCGAGATCTCGACCGTTTCATCGGTGGAGTCATCGAGCAGTTGGATCTGGAGCTTGTCTTGTGGGTAGTCGAGCGCGGCGACGGAGTCTAGGAGGCGATCGACCACGTGCATCTCGTTAAAGACAGGAAGCTGGACTGTAACGAGGGGCATTTCCTCGAACTTGCGGTCAGGCATGGGGCGTTCTTTCCCGTGCTTAAAGTAGAGATAAAGAATCGTCAGGCGGTGGAAGCCGTAACCGGCGAGGCCGAGTAGGACTCCGGTATAGAGGCCGAACCAGATCCATGAAGTGATACCTTGTGACATAAAAGATGAAGTAATGGGGGAGGTGAGATAGGGGGGGGAGGGCCGATGAAGAGCAGTGGAAATCCCTTCAGCACCGCCGAATTGCCCGTGATTTGAATGATTGTCAAGACAATGACTGGAACGAGGATTGTAATGGGATGGGGCTTAAATATCAGTGAATATGAGTTAAAGGCTCTGAAATCCTCGACAAAGCAGGGTTACAAAGTTTTGGTTGGAACATGACATTTGAAGCAATTGGAAGTTATCGGTCGACGTGGGGTGAAGGACCAGTGTGGGTGAACGATCGGCTCGTCTACGTCGATATCGAGTCACATAAGGTCATTTCCTTCGACCCTGTCAGTGGTGACGAGCAGATTTGGGACGTAGGACAGCGGGTTGGGACCGTGGTGGCTCGGAAGGGCGGGGGATTTGTAGCGGCGGGCGATGATGGCTTTTTCTTTCTCGATGATGAGAGTGGTGAGGTCACTGCGATTGCGGATCCAGAGTCTGAGAAGGGCGATAATCGTTTTAATGACGGGAAGTGCGCGCCGGATGGTCATTTCTTCGCCGGAACGATCAGCCTGGTGAAAAAAGAAGGTGATGCCGACCTTTACCGTCTCTCACCAGATCTGGAGGTGACGAAAGCCTATGGGCCGGTCACGAACTCGAATGGTATCGTTTGGACTGCCGATGGCCGAACCTGCTACTATATAGACACTCCGAAGAAGGAGGTCCTCGCCTTCGATTACGCGGATGGACTTCTCACCAATCCCCGCCGTGTGGTGGCGACGAATCATATCGAGTCTTCACCGGATGGAATGACGATCGATGACGCTGGTAATCTCTGGATCGCATTCTGTCACGGCGCGCAGGTGACCTGCTTTGATCCCGT
>JALZWJ010000149.1 GCA_023300065.1 Akkermansiaceae bacterium | reverse complement strand
AAAGGTTTTCAACTGGTTCTATGCGGCTATCAACTTGGGTTCCTTCATCTCAACGTTATTAACTCCATTCCTTCTGGCTCATTACGGCCCCCACATAGCCTTTGGCATCCCCGGCGTTTTGATGGCCATTGCCACCTTCTGCTTCTGGTTGGGGCGGAATAAATTCATCCATATCCCAACCGACAGGCAATCGTTCCTATCCGAGCTTAAGAGCGCTGAAGGTCGGACTGCTCTCAAAAAACTCATTCCACTCTTTGCCTTTGTCGCAGTCTTTTGGTCGCTCTTTGATCAACACTCCACCTCATGGGTCTTCCAAGCTCAAGATATGGACCGGACTTTCCTTGGCGTCGATTGGTATGAATCTCAAATTGGCGCTATCAACCCAGTCCTCATCCTTCTCTATGTTCCTCTTTTCACAATGCTCATTTATCCAGCAGTGCAAAGACGGATCAACTTCTCTCCTCTCAGAAAGATCGGAACTGGGCTCTTTGTCGCGGCGCTCTCCTTCGTCATGGTCGCCCTGATTCAAGGTTGGATCGATGCTGGCGAAAGACCTAATATTGGCTGGCAACTCATCGCCTTTGCACTCCTCACCGCCGCCGAAGTTATGGTCTCGGTGGTCTGCCTGGAATTCGCCTACACTCAGTCACCTCGGAAGATGAAATCCCTAGTCATGGCATTCTACCTCCTCGCCGTAGCCGCGGGTAACTTAGTAACCGCCTCTGTGAATCACTTCATTCAGATCGCCTCGCCTATCGAAGAGCAAGAATCTGCCAGTCCCTCAGTTGATGCTGACCTCCAAGTCTTCCCTGGATTTGATCAACAAGCGGGGACCACTGACGATATCCAACTGAACGAAAATGAAATCACCACGGCAGCGTCGCCGATCCTCAATAAAGCTTCTGCCATCATTACTAAACTTACCGACGAAGCCGGAAAATCACTTCCTACGACCCAAGAAGGACAAGCAGCTCTGCAAACTCTCACCGACCCTTGGGGAACAGCCTTGACCTACCGCCTCCTAAATTCAGCAACAGCACGGGTCTCCTCACACGGCCCCGACAAAGTAGGCAAGACTCAATGGGACATCGGCTATAAACTGACCATTCCGGGCGAAGTTGAGAAATCCCATCGCCCATGGGTCGAAGCCCGTAAAAAAGAACTCGGAATTGAGGTAGAAAAAGAAGAGCTAACCGACGGCCCATTCGAACTCGAAAAATCGAGTTTCGTAGGCGGACAAAACAAGATCGAAGGTGCTGGGTATTTCTGGATGTTTACAGCCTTGATGTTTGTCACCGCCATCCTCTTCATGCCCTTCGCATCTCTTTATAAGGAGAAATCCTACCTCCAATCTTAACGACCATGGACTTCTTCGACATCCGTCAGCAAATCGGCATCGACGCAGCCAAGCGAGAAGCCGCCGGGGCTAAAAGTAAGGCCGATCGGACCGAGGATAAAGTCGACAACTTCCAACGCACCACCGAGCGGCAGATCAGTCACCTGACTTTGCTCTGCCAATCGATGTGGGAACTTCTCCGCGAGCAGTCAGGCCTCACAGATAACCAACTCCGGGCAAAAATCGCTGACATCGACACCCGCGATGGTCGAGTCGACGGCAAAATTAACCCCTCCGTTTTCCAGTGCCCTTCTTGCGGAGCGAACTGTAATTCATCCCGCCAAAGCTGCACGATGTGCGGCGGGGATCTCAAACAACACAAGCCACACATCTTCGAGACTTAATCCGTGAACCCACAAATCACCGACTCCCACTGCCACCTCGGCTCCGACCGCTTCGCGCCCGCTGAGATCCCAGAAATCATCGCCCGCGCCAAAGAGAATGGCGTGAACCGCATGATCACCCTCGCCACCGAAGAGGGAGACATCGACATCAATCTCCGCCTCGCGCACACCCACCCAGAGATCTCCGCCTGCATCGGCGTGCATCCTTGTGATGTGCACGAAACGCGCGATGACTTTGAATCATTCCTCCTCCCCCACCTCGCCGATCCTAAGGTCGCCGCGATTGGCGAGACCGGCCTCGACTACTTCCACCCCGCGCCCGATGGCTGGACTGAGGAAAGCTACCACGCCCGTCAGCGCGATTTCCTGCGCCGCCACTTCGAACTCGCGAAGTCAGCCGGCCTCAACATCGTGATCCACACCCGCGACAAATCCGGCTGCGCCAGCTTCGATGACGCCCTACAAATCTACGCCGACTACTCTGACTCCGTTCGCGCCGTCTTCCACTGCTTCCCCGGCCCGCCCGAGCTCGCCGCCCGCGTCTTCGCGGCCGGTGGCATTATCTCCTTCACCGGCATCGCCACCTTTAAGAATGCCCACGCCGTCGTCGACACCGTCAAAGCCGCCCCCTCAGGTTCCTTCATGGTAGAGACTGATTCCCCCTTCCTCTCCCCCACGCCCCACCGCGGCAAACGCTGCGAGCCCGGCTTCACCCGCCACACCGCCGACGCCATCGCCGAGAAACGCGGCATCACCCTCGCAGAACTCGCCACCGAAACAAACGCCGTCGTTGAGAGCTTCTTCCGCCTCCCATAGCCGTTAGGCCTAACTCTCCAGCCCCAAGCGGGGCGATCTAATGTAGCCCACGGGCAGAGGGCCGCTCTGGGTTCAGGCCCCACCCTTCTCTCGCCCGCCCTCTTCTTAATGGTTGCACGCAACTATTTGAAGCGTAGGATTCGTAGCATCGCTTTCAGCCATACTTTTTCATGACATTTTTGCGCACGCTCACCCTGCTTGGACTCAGCACCTTCTTCACCAGTAACCTCCTTGCCCAGACCCGTGCGGACCTCACGCAGAAACGCCTCGCCGACAATCCCAAGCTCAGCTGGGCAGCGGCCATGGACACCGGTCCCTTCATCAGTGACACCTTCCTCGGCTTCGGGCCACAGGGTGACGTCGCGGTCTTAAAGGGCATCGCGATCAAACTCGGTGTGAAGGAAGAGCACTCCATCGTCTTCGACACCGAGACCCTCCGCATGGTCGCTGGTTTTCAAGGCACCGTCACCCTCGGCGGGACTCCTTGGAATGGAAACCATAACGACAACTCCTACTTCCCCGCCGATAAAAAGGCTTACTACTTCACCTCACAGTCAGGCCCAGGCGTCGCCGTGAATGGCCAGTGGGAAGATCCCCGCGAAACCAAAAACGGACCTCTCCCAAAAACGCAGGCCCAGTATCTCGGCCTCTACCGTCACGAATCCGGAACCGTCCTCAGCTACACCGTCGGCGGGGCTAAGGTCCTAGAATTGCCCTCCATGAATGGTGAAGTTCTCATGCGTTCCTTCGAGGTCGAAACCATGAAAGAGGCCATTGAAATCCTCGTCCTAG
>JALZWJ010000148.1 GCA_023300065.1 Akkermansiaceae bacterium | reverse complement strand
CTTAAGCAACGCTGTGAAAGCTGCCGTCGCTTCTGATTCAAGTCGAGTGCTTGAAATCGTTGCCTCCAATGTTGCCTCTAACGAATCTTGCGCTTGCGAGATCGTGAAAGCTGCCATCGTCGCTTCCGACGCAGACAAAAAGCAAGTTGCTAAGATCGTGAATGCCGCGATTCTTGAGGCTCCTTCTCAAATCCGTATCATCGCTCAGTGCGCTATCGCTACTGCTCCTGATGCTGTTTCAAATGTCCAAGCTCTCCTCGAGAAGTACGACGCCGCTGGCGGTGAAGGCTACTCTGAAAAAGGCGGACTCGGTAACAGTAAGGATGCAAAAGGTGTGACCCCGACAACTTCAACTCCTTCTGGCGCGAATCCTCTTGACTACCCATTCCAGAGCATCGACAGCCCTATCCAGAAGGACGGCCAATTCCAGCCTTCTTTCTTCATTACGCCTCTTGAAGAAGACCCGGGCGCAACTAATCTGCTTGAGACTGCTCTCAACTAGTACTGATAGCGCATTACCTTAACTTCATTTAATAAATATGAAAAAACATTTCGCAGCAATCACTGCAGTAGGAATGGGCCTCGCTGGCTCACTCTGCGCTCAGTCGCTCTATGACCTTGCTCCTGATCAGGCTGAATCTGACTCGCTTCCTTTGACTTGGACGGCCGGAATTAATGTCGGTGTTGATGACAATCCTACTCCGCTTTTGGGGAACGATGACACCTCTGCCTACGCCCAAGGCTATGTCGGAGTCACTTTCCTCACGAACACTCCCCAGTCTACTTTGAGTGTTGGGGCTCAAATCGGTGTGATTCACTACTTCGATAACCTCGATGCTCTGGGAACTGATGTCGATGACACAACCTTCACAGCTTCAGTTTACGCAAACTGGACGCATCGCATCAGCGAGCGCCTTCGTTTTGTGAGCCGTAACAATCTTGCGTATGAGCTTGAGCCAGATTATTCAACTGGCTTCCAATCTCAGCGTCAGACTGGTAATTATTTCACCTACTCTACTGACAACGCGCTCGGCTATCGCTGGTCTGAACGTCTCGCGACGTATACCGGCATTCGTTTAAACGGTATCACTTTTGATGATTTCAGTGGTGGCGATCGTTTTACTTGGACTCTCTATAACGATTTCCGTTATCAGTTGAATAATCGCACAGTCGCTACTTTGACTTACCGTTATTCCGAAACGGATGGTGACGAGAACGTGTCTGACACAAGGAATCAATTCCTCCTCGCAGGTTTGGAGCACCGTTTCACCCCTCAGACTACCGGCACGATTCGTGCAGGTGTTCAGTTGCGTGATGTCGATGGCGGCGACAGCTCTTCATCGAGTCCTTATGTTGAAGCCACTCTCCGGAGCCAAGTCAATCAGCGCTTCAGTGTAAACGCTTATGCTCGTTATGGGGTTGAAGATTACTCTCGTTCGCTTCAGAATTTTGACATCGCTGGTGCTCCATTCGGAGTCTACGAAGGAACTGATACCCTCCGGATCGGTTTCACTGCGAATTACCAAGTGTCGCGGCCTCTTAGTCTCACCGCAGGTGTGAACTATGCCAGCTTGAGCTACGACGATCTCATTACTGGGCTCTCTGGCGCAAATAGCGCGAGTTCAGTTGATGAAGATTTGTTCAACGCATTCGTTGGATTCAACTACAACATTAACGATAACCTCGTCCTCAATGCTCGTTATAACTACGAAGAGCTTTCTTCAGACGCAGGGCGTGATTACGATCGTAATCGCTACAGTATCGGAGTTTCGACGACTTTCTAAGTTTTCCAGAAAATAATCTGAACAAAACCAGCCCTCGCGGTGTCTATCATTGCGAGGGCTGTTACTTGTCCAAATTTTAAGCTATCAAGCCTCTCACTCCAATCCCCTATAACTAATGCAAGAGAACAACAATCTCGGTAACGAATCGAGCAATTCCATTGACTACTGGCAGGTCATTAAAAATCGTTACGGAGTGATTCTATTGACGTTCCTTCTCGTTTTCATGACCGCAGCGGTCATCACCTCGGTTATGCCGCGGAAGTTTCAGAGCATGTCGATTGTTCAAGTTCACCCCTCGATGATTGCGATTAATCCGGTTGGTAACTCTATGGGAGCCAATCCTGGCGCTCAAATGACTCGGAACTACATGGAGAATGAGTTTCAAACGATTATCGCTGCTGAGACTCTAAAGATGGCGGCTGAGAAGATTAATCTTCCGACGCGATGGTCGATGGACATGGATGAGGCGACTGCCGTGCTTAAGGGGGTTGTGAATGCTAGCCCCATGCGGGGAACCGATTTTATTCAAATCACCGTAAGGCACGCTAAGCCCGATGATGCTAAGGAGATCGCCGACGCTGTCGCGGTTGCATACATGGCACGGCGGAAGCAATCAGAGGTTAGCCGGGCTAAGCGGGCTCTCGATGCTCTTGATGAAGAACTTATTTCACAGAGCGACAAAGTCCAAGATCACCGGAAAGACCTTACGGTCCTCATTCAGCAATATGGCATTCCGTATTTTGATGGAAACCAGTCTTCTCCTCTTGGCGCAACTGAGCAGGATATGTTTACAACGGCGCGTCGCAGACTTGCCGAATTTCAAACTCAGCGGGATCAAATCGACATTCAGATTAAGAAACTCGTAGCGATGGATAATGAAGATCTCGTTTCCTATGCGGCAGGTCTCGATCTACCCGAAAATCAGGTGACCTATTACTTTACTCAGCATCGCGAGGCGAACGAGCAGAAAAGAGGTCTCATTGCACAAGGATTAGCAGGAAGGCACCCTGATATTATCGCGGTTCAGGAGCGGGCTGACGGGGCTATGGAATACGCTCGCAAAGAAGCTGTATCGTTGAAGGCTGTTCTGAAAACAAAGCTTGAATTGATTAATCGGCAGGTCGAGCGCATGGAAGAGATGGTGGATGCGCGGAAAACGGACACGGTTGATTTATCGCTCAAGCAACACACGTACACCCAGGCGAAAGAAACTTACGAGCAGTCGAGGACCCTGCTTCGTGACATGAAAATCAAGCAGCAAGAAGCACGTGTCCTTCTTAAGATGCCACGGGATCCAATCACGCTTCACGAAAAACCTAAACGCGCCAAGAGCGCGGTTTTTCCGAACATTCCCCTTAACTTGATTCTTGGTGCTGGTGTAGGACTGATCTTTGGAATTGGTATCGCCTTTCTTCTCGAGCACCTCGACACCTCGGTGAAGAGCTTGGAGGATGTTGAACGCTACCTTCAAGTTCCCGTTCTTGCCGTGATTCCAAAGGATGTCGGAGTTCTTCATAAGCAGAGCGGAATGAGCCCAGATGCGGAGGCCTACCGAATCCTGCGGACCAATATCGAGTTCAACCGTAAAAATCCTGAAGATAATTCAATTACGGTTGTTTCTGGCGGTGCTGGTGAAGGAAAATCTACCACGCTTGTGAACCTCGCTTATGTGTGTGCACAGGGTGGCTACACAACCTTGATGATCGACGCTGACCTTCGTCGTCCTCGCCTTCACACTTTCTTTGATATCAACAACTCAGTTGGATTGACCAACTATTTGACGACTGATCTTGCGCTCGAAGATGTGATTCTTCAAACGCCGGTTGATAATCTCTACTTCTTGCCATCAGGCATTCTCCCAGCTGATGCTGCGGGAATTCTTAACTCACGGAGAATGTCTGAGTTGTTACAGGACGTGAAGCAGCGCTTTGATCTTGTGCTCGTGGATTCACCTCCGATTCTCGGGGTGAGTGATGCTGCGGTTCTCGCCAGTGAGGTGGATTTGACGATGGTTGTGGTTCAGCACCGTAAACTGCCAAGAAACATGCTGCTGCGGGTGAAGCAAGCGGTTGAGAATGTCGGAGGTCAGGTGATTGGAGTTGTTCTCAATAACGTGGATGTCCGTAGTGATAGCCAGTATCAATATTACACGAGTTACTACACCTATTACGCTCCTAGTAATATGGAGGAAAATCCTACTCCCCAGGCTATGACCGCTCATCAATCTAGTTCCTCTGATAAAGGCTCTAAGGGATCATCTTCTGAGGACCTTTATTAATTAATTTCTCTCGTTAATCGGAGTTCTGCTCCCAATCCCCCCCAAAAAAAATAGAATGAAAACAATATTAAAATTCCTCCTCATTGCGCTCAGCGTCGCTTCCGCTCACGGTAGGATTAAGGTCAAGCAGACGCTCCAGATCATCATCACTGGCGTTCCTTCTACAGAGCAGACACGCCTCAATAGCTCTTACCCCGTTTCCACAGATGGATTTATTGATATGTGGAAAGTTGGAAAGATTAAAGCTGTCGGACTCACGTCATCAGAGCTTGCCGCAAGTATTACTGCTAAATTCAAGGCAGCGCAGATTTATTCGAACCCTGTTTTCAATGTCTTGAATACGGATGAAGCGAACGAGGCTGCCAGGGCCAAGGAGGCTGCGGAGCGTGAAGCTGCGCGAGATAAAGAGGTTGTCAAAGATACCGGGAGATTCACAGTAGGTGGCGCGGTGAATCGAACGGGCCCGCAACAGTGGACTGAGGGAGCAAACCTCTATTCTGCAATTCAGGCGGCAGGCGGTCCTAATCCTTTTGGAGCAATCAATCGCGTGAAACTCTTTCGTAATGGTCAGGTGTATGAATATAATCTCAGGAATGACGCACACAAAAGTGTTAAAATCTATCCAAAGGATTTGATCGATGTCCCGGAAAAAGGACCATTTGGAAGATAGCTGCTTTACTTTAAAAGGCAGGTTCCCTTAAGCAGGGAACCTGTTTTTTTGTCTCATGAGGTTGCAGCCAAGTCTCTCGCTTTAAGAATGATCACTTAATGAAAATCGTCGTTTTAGCCTTTTTGCTTACTCATTTTAACGAAGTAAAAGGATCTGAGATCCCTTATTTTCCATTTCTAGGGGCTAGCTCTTTGGAGGTGCGGAAGCGAACCATGGAGGTGGTTGAAGGTTGGGTTTTGGCCGATCAGGACAAAGCGAAAGAGGTGATTCTGCAGAAATACCTCCGATGTCCTGATCCGGAGGTAAGGGTGAGGTTATTGTTACTGTTGGAGAGGGCATATTTTCCGGTGAAGGGTTTTTTGGGGATTGCGATGAGGTCCACTCGTTGGGATCAGTTGGGGCGTTTTAAGAAGGGGGATACGGGGCTGGGGGTGCGGGTGATCGGGGTTGGTGCGGGGACCCCGGCTGCGGAAGCTGGGTTGAAAACGGATGATGTTATTCTGAAGATCAATGACTGGACGGTTGAGGGAGGCGCTGATGTGACGTCAGAGGTGGCGACGCAAATCCAAAAAAATCCCCCAACGACGCCAATCTTACTGGTGGTTAAAAGGGGGGAGAGGACTTTCGAGGTAGAATTAGAATTGGCAATCCTCCCGGTTCCAAGCGTTCGTGCGAAGTTGCTGCGGGCCGAGACCGATGGCTTGTCGAACCTCCTCCCTAGGGAGCTTGAACGGGAGATTTTGGTCTTTCAGATGTGGTTAAGGAAAGAAATCGAAGAGGATCGAAAAAATCTCATCGCTGATCGTCGCTTGTAGGGTAGATTCTTCCTCGCAGGGAGGTTTGTCTATTACCTCTATGCCCCATCCTTTTATTTTTATGAAGAAGACTCTCATGCGTTTCCTCTCGCCAGCTGTTGCGCTCTGGTTTCTGCCAAGTTGCTCTACGCTAGCTGCTGATTTCAATTCTGTGGGGACCGAGATGTCTCGAATCCTCCAGAATGCCCACTACGCACGGCTTCCTTTTGATGACGTGTTGAGTGAGCGGATTTTCAATGATTACCTTGGAGATTTGGATCCTTCTCGGTTGTATTTCGTCCAGGCTGATATTGATGAATTTCAGAAGAAATTCTCTAAAGAATTGGACGATATGCTGATGAATAAGCAATCGATGATACCTGCGACGGCAATCTATGAGAAGTATCGGGCGCGGGTCAGTGAGCGGGCTGTGGCAGTGAAGGAGCTTCTTGAAAATCACGAATTCAGCTTTGAGAAAGATGAGTCGATTGAGAATGACCGTGAGGAGGCGAAGTGGCCTCAGGATGCTGCGGAAGCTACGAATCTTTGGAGATTGCAGCTTAAGGAGGCTCTTCTTTCCGAAAGACTTCGTCGTGAGGCAATTGCCCTCCGGGCAGAGGAGCAAGGAAAAGAGGATCCGATGAAGGGGAAGCCTTCTGCGAAGGAAAAGATCAAGCAACGCTATGAGCGTTTTTTCAAAACAATTGAGGTCACGGACGCAGAAGATATCTCGAACTATTTTCTCAGTGCAGTCGCGAGAGCTCATGATCCGCATTCAGAGTATTTCAGCGCGCGTGAGCTTCAGCAATTCCGGGTCAATATTCAGAACCGTTTGGTCGGAGTTGGAGCGCTTTTACGAGCCGAAGATGATGGTGCGACAAAGATTGAAGGCATCGTAAATAATGGCCCTGCGGACAAGCAGGGTGAGTTACAGCTGAAGGACCGTGTGGTGGGAGTTGATTCTAAGAACGACGGGAACTGGGTTGATATCATGTTCATGCCTCTTGATAAAGTGGTGGAAATGATCCGTGGTGAAGAGGGCGTGGCGGTAGGTTTAAAAGTGGAGCCGGCGGATGGTGCCCCTGGGGAAACTCGGATCATCGCAATTAAGCGTGAGGAAGTCACGATGAAGGATGAGCTGACGACGGCGGAGATCATTGCTTATTCTCAAGGCGATCGCCAGATGAAGCTTGGTGTGATTAAAATGCCCTCATTCTATTTCGACTCTGAAGATAGAGAAGTACGAGTCTCTCGTGATTTAGAGATTTTGATGGAGCGCCTGACGAAGGAGCAAATTGACGGCCTAGCGATCGATCTTCGCGGAAATGGTGGTGGTTCGTTAGAAGAGGTGCGCCGGATTAGCGGGTTCTTTGTCGGGTCCGGTCCCGTGGTTCAGATCAAGAGAACGAATGGAGAGATTGATGCGTTGAAGTCACCATTCCGCAAGGCTCTCTATGATGGTCCGATTGTGGTGCTGACTGATAAAGGGAGTGCTTCTGCGAGTGAAATTCTCGCAGGTGCTTTGCAGGATTATAATCGGGCAGTGGTGATTGGTGAGTCATCGACCTTCGGAAAAGGAACGGTACAGCAGCCGTTGGAAATCGGCCGTTATATGCCAGCTTTCGCTGACCGTGAACGTGCTGGTGCGGTGAAGTTGACGATTCAAAAGTTCTATCGAGTTGCAGGAAGCTCGACTCAGAATATTGGAGTGATTCCCGATATCTTGATTCCCTCAGTTAGGGATGCGCTAGAGGTGGGTGAGAAGTATGCTGATCATGCTCTCCCCTATGATAAAATTCCACGGGCTAATAATTTCTCTCCTTTAGGCCGTGAGAAGCTGTTCGTAACGATGTTGAAGGAGAAGAGCGCAGCGAGAGTGAAAGACAGTCAGGATTTTAAATATATTGTCGATGATACCCAGCGCCTTAAGAAGCGGTTAGAAGAGAATCAGGTCTCTCTCGTGATGGAGGAGCGTAAGGCTGAAATTGCGGAGGCTGATGTGAGGCGTAAGACCCGAAATGCGGAGCGTCTGAAGCGGTTTGCGGTGACAAGCGAAGTCGATGCGAAGACGTTTAAGGTATATCGGCTTACCCTTGATGATGTGAATGCAGAGACGCTCCCAGAAGTTGATTTGGAGGGTGATGCTGAGCGGCATATGCGCCATGCCGAGGATGCGGTTGCTGATTTGGATGATACGCCAGAATGGCCGAGTGGAATTGATGCGACAAAGCGTGAGGGCCTTTCGGTGCTGCGCGATCTGATCATTGCGGTGAAGGCGAGCGAGGCAGCGAGTGCGTCGGAGCAGGAGTAATCGGTAATGTCAGATATCCCGAGGAATCTTGAGATCGTAAAAGAGCGGGTTGCCTCGGCGGTGGCCTGTTCTGGGCGGTCAGCTGAGTTGTTGGTTGTTTCCAAAACGTGGCCCGCTGAGGTGGTACGGGAGGTTGTCGACGCTGGGCAGGTGCTCTTTGGCGAGAACCGACTACAGGAGGGGGAGGAAAAAATCCCCGCGCTACCGAGTGGATTAGAGTGGCATTTTATCGGTGGGCTGCAGCGTAATAAAGTGCGTAAGGTTCTGCCGCTTTTCCCAGTGATTCATAGCGTGTCTTCGACGAAGCTTGCGGAGGCGATCGACCGGGTGGCCGGTGAACTATCGCTAAAACCGAAGATATTTTTAGAGGTCAATATCGGAGCTGAAGAAAGTAAGCATGGTTACTCGCCGGATGCTCTGCGGGAAGAGGTGGATACGATCTTGGCGCTAGAGAATGTTTCTTGGCAGGGGCTGATGTGTATTCCACCGCGGGTTGATACGGCTGATGAGGCGCGGCCTTGGTTCGCGCAAGTACGAGAGTTACAAGAGGAGATGGAGAAGCGCGCGGGGAGGACACTCCCTGGGCTGAGCATGGGGATGAGCGGAGATTTTGAGGTGGCGATTGAGGAGGGATCTACGATTGTGCGTGTGGGCTCCGCGATTTTTGGACCACGACTACAGAGATTATGAGTGTGATCAAATTACAGAACCTAGCGACGATGGGTAACGAGGTGGCTTTGGCTTGGGCTGATGGTGGCGAGAGCTACCTGACTTTCGAGGCTCTCCGAAAGGGGTGTCCGTGTGCAGCTTGTCAAGGGGAGCCCGATGTCACGGGGTTCGTGGTGGTGCCGAAAGTGATGCACAATGAGCGGAGCTTTCAGCTACTCCGTCATGAGATCGTGGGGGGGTATGCCATCCAGTTTTTCTGGGCAGATGGGCATAGCACTGGGATCTATTCTTACGATTTTTTACGTCGCTTGGCGGCCTAGCGATTGTGGCTCTCTAGGGCGCGGTCTACGAGGCGCTTGACGCCTTCATCAGCCTTTGTGCTGCCGGGATGGAGGTGGAGGGCTTTGTAATACCAAGAGAGTGAGGAGCCGAGGTTCCCTTGCTCTTCATGCTTTTCTGCTTTGTTGAAGGCGATGGTGAAGTCGGCGACTTTTGGTGCGAGGCGAGTCATGAATTGGTTGAGGTCGGGATCGTCCGGGAAGCGTTTGTGGACGGTGGAGAGTTCTTCCCAGGCGGCGTAGTCTTGGCCGATGTTCGACATTTTTTTAGCTCCACCCACTGCGGTTTCGATGTCCGTGATGTTTTCGAGGACCTGGCGGAATTTGGCTTGGCGGTCGGCATCATCCTTGATGGCGTAGGCGAGTTCGTGTTGGCGTTTGAAGACTTCGCGGTAGTTTTTTTCGGCGAAGAGGCGGTCAAAATCATTGCGGAGTTGGATGACTGGGCCACCGGATTCGATGATGCGGTCGACTTCGGAGAGCTTGGGGTTCTGCGGCCAGATTTCCATGGCTTTGCGAATTGATTCTTGGGCTTTTTCCATGTCGCGGGAGGCGAGGTGGTTTTTAGCCATCATGATTTGCATGTCGCTGGCCCGGGTGAAGGTGGCGACGGCGGCTTCAGGTTTGGTGGCGTCGAAGTCTTTCGCTTTCCCTTTGAGGTGTTTGATCTGTTCGGCAGCTTTGGTGTAGTCTTTGGAGTCGAGCGCGTTAAGGAGGACATTGGAGCCACGGACGAATTCGAGGACCTTGCGTTTTTTTTCGCGCGGGAGGGTGTCGACGGAGGGCATGAATTCGCCGATGATGAAGGACTCGGCAAGGCGCTTTGAGGCGGATTCGAGTTCATCGCGCTCGACGAGGAAGGAGAAGACTTCGACTCCTTTGTCGACGTCGCGGATGGCTTCGTTTGCGAGGGAGTCTAGGGTGGAGACGGTGGGGCTGACGCCGAGGCTCTCGCTGAACATTTTGCTGATGTCGGAGCCTTCATCGATGTAGAGGGTGCCGTCTCCTTCTTTCCAAATCATGTTGTAGAAGCGGGAGGCCATGATGACGTGACGAAAGCGGCGTTGGACGAAGAATTGAACCATGAGGGCCTGGTATTGGACCTTGGAGAGCTCGACTTTGACTTTGGTTTCTAGTTCGCGGGTTTTCTTTGTGGCCTCGATTTCGGCGATGCGGCGGAGGTGCTCTGCGTAGACGAGGGATTGTGCCCCGCGTCCGACTTGGCTCGATTGTTGGGTGGTTCCTTCGCTGTCACCTTGTCCTGCGCCGGAGTTGGTTCTTCCAACGTTGGGGTCTTTTTCGGTGCGGGCTTTCCAGTCGGCATCGAGGATGGCTTTTTTCTTTTCCCGCTCGATGGCGGCCATGAGCTCTTTGGTTTTGTTGACGTCTTTTCGTGAGAGGATGGCGGTGTAGATGGCGTTACTGAGGGAGTCGCAAAGCTTGGCATCTCCGGGATATTGGGCGGCCTTTGGTAGGAGGGCGACTGCTTCGCCGAAGACGGGGCCTCCTTTACGGTGGGGTGAGAGGTGGGCGAGGATTTGGTCGATGGTATCGCGATAAGCGTCCGCTTCGGAGCTGACGTTTTCGGGCTCGTTGAGGTATTTTTCAAAGCGGGCGTTGACGATGCGGTTGTTACTGGCGGCCCAAGTGCTGCCGTTCCAAGAGATGGTGTCGCTAGTGGGATTAAAAATGCCGACTTCATTTCCAAGGAGGCCGCCATTGGCATTGTTATTGGAGGATGAGTTGGGTTGGGATCGTGTGACGGTATCCGATGGGGTGGAGGGCTGGTTTTGGGAAGGAGCTGGGGGCGTGTAGACTTGGCCGAAAGCCGAGAGTGCGAGGAGGAGTGAGAGAAAGGGTGCTTTCATAAAGGGTCGTGGTTGGGGTGGGAATCAGGATTGTTTGACGTCGAGGGCTACGGGGACGCCGTCGGTGTTGAACTTGACGAGGAAGGTGTATTCATCCTGGAGATTGAGGTTTCCTCCTTTGAAGTCAGGCGGGATAATGATGAAGATGTAGTCATCTTCGCCTACTTTGAGAGTCGCCATTTGACCTGAGTTAGTTGGTGGGCGACGGAAGAGAATACCGGTGATGCTGTTTTCATTACCGGCGAGGCTGCGGTAGTGGTCGATGTCCCGTGCGATGTCGAGTGGGGGAGCTTCGAAGCCATTAGGCGTGCGATTGATGAACCAATATCCGCCACCGAGGACGAGTGCGATGAAGGCCGCTCCGGCGAGGAGGGCTTGAGAGTTAACGCCTGAGCTAGCGCGACGAGCCATGATATAGAAGGTGGTGTGGATGAAGAAAAATTAGTGCTCCCATTGCGGGCGGCTGGTGCCGATCCATGAGGCGGTTAGGCCTATGGTGATATGGATGAGGAGGACAAAAACGCAGATGTCGAAGGAGGAGAGCTGGGTTTCGCTGATGGAGGCGAGGGCGGAGCGGTATTGGCCGGAGAGGGAATCGACACTGCCGGACCAGGCCCAGTATGCGGAGATAAAGGGGCGGGTGAGGGGCTCGATCTTCTCGGGAAGTGCTAAGACAGCACCTGAGAGTGGGAGTTGAAAGCCGACGAAGTAGACGGAGAGGAGGGAGGCTTTTTCCGCCGTGCGCATGAGGCTGGAGATGCCGAGGGCGATGGCGGTCATGGCGGCATTGACGAGGACGAGGAGGGAGGCGTGTTGGACAAATTTCCCCTCAAACGACCAAAAAAGTTCTACGAATCCCGCCATCCAGAGGGATTGAATGAGAATGAGCCCGGAGAGGAAGATTATTTTACTACAGAGATAGGCGAGGGGGCTGACGCCGCCGAATTTTTCTTTCTCAAGGATCTGGCGTTCACCGGCGATTTCGCGCGCGGCATTGTTCGACCCCATGAGTGAGAGGAGGACGACTTGGAACATGATGATGCCTGAGACAGCGGAACCGACTTTGAGGCGATCTTCTTGGACGCCGGCTTGTTGTTCGTATTTTTGTTGAAGGGTGGAGCCGGAGCCTTCGGTGTATTTTCGCATGTTGTCATTAGCCCTTGGTGAGAAGAGGACAACGAGGATGGGAAAACAGATGAGGATGGCGAGTTGGAGGAAGACTTGGCCACGGTCCCGAAAGAAGATGCGCATGCGCCGCCCGAGAAGGGTCTGGAATTGGCTGATGAGACCAGGTGAGCGGGGGTCTTCTTTGGCGGGTGGGAGGGTATCTTCGTCTTCTTCGCTTTGGGCTTCGAGTTCTTCCCTAGGGAGTTCGAGGAGGCCTTGATCGAAGAGGCTCTGGCGGTTTCGGTCGAGCTTTGCGTAGTAGGTTTCGGAGTGCTTGAGCCATGAGCTACGCCATTTTTCGGCGGCTTGTTTGGCAAGCTGCGGGTAGACGAGTTCGGTGTGGTCGACGGAGAAGTAGTGGGTCAGTTGCTCTGGGGTGCCATGGTAGGCGACGCGGCCCTCGTGTAGGACGAGGATGGAGTCGTAGAGCTCTAGGTGTGCCAGCGAGTGGGTCACGGAGAGGACGATGCGGCCTTCTTTCCGAGAGATGTTGTGGAGGAGGTTTACGATTTCACGCTCAGAACGTGGGTCGAGGCCGCTGGTGACTTCGTCACAAAGGAGAAGTTTGGGATGGGAGACGAGCTCCATTGCGAGCCCGAGGCGGCGCTTTTGTCCGCCAGAGAGGACGCTGACGGCGCGGTCAGCGATGGGCGCGAGGCCGGTTTCTTCTAGAACGCGGTCGATGCGTTCGTCGAGGTCGGTGGAGTTTTTGGTTTTGACCCTGAGGCGAGTGGAAGCCTCGATCGATTCATCGACGGTGAGTTGGTCGTAAGCGATGGAGAATTGTGGGACGTAACCGATTTCCCATGGCTCCAGGTCGCCGTCTTCGGAAAGATTGCGGCCATTCCACCAAAGTGAGCCATCGGATTCTGGGTTGAGTCCGGCGATGGTCTTAAGAAGGGTCGTTTTACCGCAACCTGAGGGGCCGACGATGGCCATGAAGTGACCGCGTGGGATCTTCAGGCTGGCGCGGTCTACGAGATTAAGGGGCTCACCATCTTTTTTGATGGTGAAGCAAACATCTTTCAGTTCGAGCACTGGTGGCGGTGGGTTTGTGAGGAAGGTGTGT
>JALZWJ010000147.1 GCA_023300065.1 Akkermansiaceae bacterium | reverse complement strand
TCAGAACACTTCCCGATCACAAAGGCGATCTACTCGCTCATTAGCATGCTCGGAAACGGCTACGAGCTGGCCTCCGCTCTCGGAGTCTGGGCGATGGTGTTCCTAGGGATTTCCATCATCGGCGCCGTCATTCTCGGTGGCAAAAAAGGCGGCCTCTTCCGGATGTAGAAAGTCCGTTGGAGCGGTCACTTGTCGAAGTGTGCTACGAAGGAGAGCTTCAGGCTGGAGTGGAATGGTCATGATGAGGTTAGAAAATAACGTCCGGTTTTTTGGGTGCCACGCTTTTCTACCAGTCCGGCTTCTAGCAATGGCGAGAGGATATTCATGGCTCCTTGTCGGGAGACATCGAGATGCTTCCAGATTTCCGTCGGACTGAGACTTCCATGATCGCGTAGCAGGCCCAGTAAGTGTTCCTGACGCGGGGTCAGTGTGATTTTGGCACTGCCGGCCGCTTGGAATTTTTGCAAGCGCAGCCACACCCGCTCCAGCGTGGACTTCAGCCCTTGCGCGGAATACTCCAGCCATTCCGTCAGATCTTCGCCTGACTCGCGTACTTGGGTGAGCGCGGCGTAGTAGGCGGGCCGATCTTCCCAGTAGTATTCATCGACCGAAAACAGGTAGTGCGAATCAAAGCCCCGGCGATACAGATCCCACAGGGCCAAGGCACGACCAGCGCGCCCATTGCCATCGGCAAAAGGATGAATGTCTTCGAATCGGTAGTGGAGAATGGCTGAGCTGAGGACAGGAGAGAGTTTGCTCGATGCTCCGTTCCACCACTCCAGCAGCTCGAACATCTGCGGCGAGACATCGGCGGCTGCGGGAGGGAAGTGCTTCCCCACTTGCACTTGGATCGTGCGATAGCTTCCGGCCGTTCCCTGATCCATCACGGTATCTGCGAGCAAGCGATGCAGCTCGAAGAGATGCTCATGAGTGACCTTCTTCCGCGTGGCGTTCTTCTCGATGAATCGCAGACCGGCAAAGTAATTCAGGACCTCCCGCTCGGAGCGTTGGTCTGAAGCGACGATCTCCCGCCCTTCTTCCAAGGCCCGCACCTGCTCCAGCGTCAGGGGATTACCCTCAATCGCGGTGGACGCGTGGCCGTTTCTCGTGCGGGTGTCCTTCTGCAAGGCGGGGATCCAAGGCAAAGCGACACTGGCACCCTCGATCCGCTCCCGCAGCGCCGCGATCTCCTCCACCAGAGAGAGAAGCGCGGGTGTGATCGAGAATTGTGGCTGGTAGGACATGGGATGAGTAAAGTGTGAGTCAACTAATTGGTCAAGCGGATTGGTCAACTTTCAGTCAAGTTATGCGTCCAGTGATCACGGTGGTTTACTTGGGACGACGAAAAAGCAGCGAACCTCGCGGGGCGCTGCTTTGGGGGGGCTGAGTGAGGCTTATTTATCGAAGTGGTTGATGAGGGCGTGGGTGCGGGTGTTGAGGTCCTTCATGGGGGTGAGGAGTTTTTGGTAGGGTTGGTAGCGGTTGGTGACGATGCCTTTGTTGGCGTCGAGGTTGGAGGGGTCGCGGCCTTTTTCGGTGGGGTCGTTATCGGAGTAGCGGAACCAGTGCCAGCCGATGCAGATGCGGGATTCTAGGAGGCCGAGGGTGAAGTTTTGGTAGAAGTTGGCGCGGTCGGTTTGGGTTTTGACGAGCCAGCCGGCGCCGCTGGTGTTGGCGAGGCCGCTGTCTTGTGCTTTGGCATACCATTCGGTGATGAGGATGGGTTTCTGGGCTTTTGCTTCCCAGATTTTCATGAGTTTTGGGTCGGGGGTCCAGGCGTGGTAGTAGTTGACGCTGATGACGTCGAGGTGGCGACCGGCGGCGGCGAAGAGGGCTGGGATTTTGTTGGCCCGGCCGTGGAAGCGGGAGCCGAGGATGAGGTGGTTTGGGTCGTGATGGCGAATCGCTTTTGTGACGGCGGCGAAGTAGGTGTCGGCGGCGTGGGCGAGGAAGTCTGCGCGGTCTTTGTCACTGATCTTTTTTGATTTACTCCGTTGGGCTAAAAACTTTTTTGCAGCTTGGTGGCCGGGGTCATTGAGCGGAAGTTTGAGGTAGTTCTCAAGCATGGTGAGGCGCCAGGGGAGTTCGTTATCGGTGAGGTGGCCTAGGAGCCAGGGGTCGTCTTTTGTGGCGGCGAGTTGGGCGGCGTGCTGGAGGCAGAAGGCGGGGAACTGGGGGTCGAAGATGAAGGGGCAGTCCTGTGGGTAGCCGGTGTGGCCAGCAGCTTGGTAGGTGCCGCCGCGCTGCCTGCCGTAGGCGGACATGAAGTTCCAGAGCTTGGTGTGGACGAGGGGGATTTCAGGGCTGGGGTAGAGTTTTTTATCGCACCAGGGGCCGAGGCCGTTGAAGCCGTGTTGGAGGAGGAGTTTGCTGGTGGTGGCGGCCCATTTTTCGGTGTTGCCGAATTGGTTGATGAGGCTTTTTTTTGCTCCGGTGGTGCGGAGCATTTTGAGCGAGGTGACGGCGCGGTGGATGAAGAGGTGGCCTTCTGGGTCGATGAGCCACCAGCGGCCATCGATCTTCTTGGTGTAGAAGAATCCGGTGGCGGGCTGGGTGGGGCCGGGGAGCCCGCCGAAGCGGCCGCTAGCGGGGCCGGCTGGGTCGGCCGGGAGGCTGGGAAGATCAGCTAGGGTGCGGGTTTTTTGAGGCGTCCACGTTTTCCCGGGGCCTCGGGAGACGAGGGTGGGCTCGGCGGAGAGGAGCGAGGGGGTGGAGAGAAAGAGGAGTGCGAGGAGGAGGGAGAAGAGGGAATGCGAGTGAGCTGCCATGATAGGTTGTTTGCGGGGATTGATCTATTGAAGAGGGGCTTGTGGCGCATCAAGAATCGACGAAATGAGACTTCCTCTTGCGGTGAGGAGGAATATTGACAAAGTTGGGTGATGCTTCGATTCTAAATTTTGGGTCATGGTGTTTTACTCCCTCGTTTGATTGATGAAGAAGAGTCGTTATTTTTTGTATTTTTTCGCTGTTTTGATGGCGGTTTTCCCTGCGATGGGTTTGTCGCCGGGTGACTGTATGGTGGTGGGGTATCAGTCGTCTGGGACAGATTCGGTGAGCTTTGTGACTTGGGTGGAGCTTGCGGATGGGGAGTCGATCACGATTGCGGATGCGGATTATGCGGGAGGAGGAGACGGAAGCGGTGAGGGCACGGGGGGCGGAACTTATCATTCAGTTAGAACGATCGTGTGGACGAACGATACTGGAAGCCCGATTGATCCTGGGACGGTGATCGTGATCACGGATACGGGGAGTCCGAGTGCGAATTTGGGGTCGGCTTCGGGGAGCTTTGGGCTGACGAATCAAGGGGAGCATTTCTTTTTGATGCAGGGGAGCTTTGATGGGAGTGACCGCTTGATCGGAGATTTGTTATTTGGGGTGGATTACGATGGGAATGGCGGAGCTTGGGGAGACGCGGGCGAAGGTGATCTGCCGGGAGCGCTGAATGTCTCAAATGGGAATGTGAGTTTTGTGCATGTGGATTCAAGGGAGTTCAATGGTTCGAGAAGTGGACTGCCGCTCGCAGCCTACAAGGTGGAGATCGTGAACGTGGGAAGTTGGGGCCAGCCTGTGGGAGGGGCTGTTTTATCGGCTGAGAGTTTCGTGGATGGTGGAACCTCACCCGAGCCTCTGGCTGATGAGTTGGGTGCGGTGAATTCAGGGGAGGTGTTTTATGCACGGCGGATGAATGGTGAGTTACCGATTATCGATGAGGCGTGGATGTTGGCGCAGGGTGCTTCGGCATCTGAGGCAGACAATATCAATGGGCCGTCTTGTGTTCGTATTCCGAGTTGGATAGCGCCTGTGGATCGGGCTGATCCGGCGGCGGTTTATTATCTCTATTTTGCGGATCACAGTGGGGATTATATCCGGATGGCATGGGCGGCGAATCTGGAGGGGCCATGGACGGGGTTTCAGATGGATGCGGGCCTACCCTTAGCGGATCGAGGGGTGTTGAGTCTCGGAGATGATGGGGGGATTTCGCCAGGGAATGGAATCTTGATTGATGGTCACATTGCTTCACCTCAGGTGTTTGTGGATGATGTGAATGAGGAGTTTGTGATGTATTATCACGGGCCGGGTGAACATGATGGGAATGATAAGGGGCAGAGCACGGTGGTTGCGACGTCGGCCGATGGGCTTAATTTTAATCTGCCGGCGGATGGTGGGCAGGTGGGACATGGGACGCGGCCGGTGATCTTGGGGGAGAGTTATTTTAGGGTGTTTGAGCAGGCTGGGAATTTCTACGCTTTTTCCAATACGGGTGATCTTTGGAAGGCTCCTGATCCTGCCAATCCGTATTCGCCTCCGGTGGGGTATGATTATAGTAAGGATTATTGGGATCGTGGTCCGAACTCTTTTGTGGATGGAGCGAGAGCTCAGGGGTGGCCCGGGCTGCGGCCGCGTCATTTTGCGGTGTTGAAGCGGGGGAATATCCTCTACGCGATTTTGACTTATAAGGAGGATCGTCCGGAGCGGGTGAGGGTTGCGATGTTTGATTTTGATGCGTTGCCAGCGGACTATCATTCGTGGGTGCCTCGCCTTCCGGAACAGGAGTTGCTGAGCGCTCAGAGTGGTTGGGAGGGTGGTCAGTTTCCGCCGATTGCATCGGTGTCAGGGGCGCAGGTGGGTGGGGTGAATCAGTTGCGAGATCCGGGGGCTTTTGTGGATAGCGATGGGCGGATGTATTTATTTTACTGTGGGCAGGGTGAGGCTGCGATTGGGGTGGCGCAGTTGGTTTCAGTTCCGCAGGTGATGGGGGCTGCTGAGGTGGTGCGCGGGGAGGATGAGACTTTTACGGTGGGGCTGGATCCGGATGTGACGAGTGGGATGCGGCGGATTTCTCACAGTGTGCCGGTGGAGGTGAATTATGATGCTGAAGAGGTGGTGCTGCCGATGAATTATGAGGGGAGTGGGGGGTATGCGGTATTGCAGGAGGCGACGGTGGACAGTGGGGCGCGGTCGTTTCACTTGGCGCATTTAGGGTCTGGGGCGAGTGAGACGCTGACTTTTCCTGATCGTTATTATGCGCGTCTTGGAGCGGGGTTGGTTTATCGGAGTCGGCTGGGCGCGGCTACGGCTGGGCAGGTGGGGGAGGTGCAGGTTTCATTTGATGGGGAGTTATGGCAGACCTTGCAGATTCATGTCGGGGGCGCTGGGGAGGGAAGCTTCCAGGAGGTGAGGGTGGATTTGGCAGGGTTGGTGGGGCGGGTCTTTGATCTGCGCTTTCGCTACGAGCATGATGAGCTACGCGATGCTGCTTTTGTTTCGGGGGCGGGAAGTGATGAGGGGTGGTTCTTGGATGGTATCGTGGGATCTGGTTTGGAAACCGTGGAGGTGCTGGATGAGGCACCTTTTACTGGAAATGATTTTACGCTAGATGAGATGACGCCGTTTTTAAATCCGTTCTTGGCGGATGGGACGGGTGAAGATGATCGTTTTTTAGTGAGTGTCGATGGGGTGCATGCGGGGGCGGAGACGGGTTATGGGAAGCCTTTTGTTTTCCGCGTGCGGACGAGCTATGAGCAATTTCAGATGGAGAATTTTAGCGAGTCTCAACAGGCTGACCTCTCGATTTCAGGTGAGGATATGGATCCGGATGGGGATGGGCTTACGAATCTGATGGAGTTGATTTTTGGGGCTGACCCTCACGTGGCCGATGCCGATTTGATGAGTTTTGGTGGATCGGTGGTGGGGGGCGTCGTGGAGCCTTTCCTGAGTTTTCCATGGAACTCGGACAGTGGTTTTTCCTATCAACTGCAGATGAGCATGGATTTGGAAGACTTTGCTGATATTCCATTTACGGAAACTGTCAGTGGGAGTTGGGTCCAGGAGGTGAGGGTGGAGCCTGCTGCTTCCGTGGAGGTGTCGAGTGACCGGGCTTTCTTCCGGCTTAAGGTGATGTCGCCTTGAGGGGATCGGTAAGGTGGATGTGATCGGTTTGACTTCAC
>JALZWJ010000146.1 GCA_023300065.1 Akkermansiaceae bacterium | reverse complement strand
CCTGCCCCGTCGGCCTCGGTGTCTCATGCTCCGCCGACCGCCAAGCCAAAGCTAAAATCACGAAGGACGGCATATTCCTCGAAAAGCTCGAAGATAATCCCGGCCAATTCATCCCCGAGGAATTCCACGATTGGAAATTTAAAGGTGTCGAGATCGACCTCGACAAAGGCATGGAGTCCACACTCGCCACCCTCTCGAAATATCCCGTCACGACCGCTGTCTCACTCAGTGGTCACATCATCGTGGCGCGTGACATCGCCCACGCGAAGCTCAAGGAAATCCTCGAAGCCAAAGGCGAGTTCCCCGACTACTTTAAAAAATACCCCGTCTACTACGCTGGCCCAGCTAAGACTCCTGAGGGCATGGCTTCCGGCTCATTCGGCCCCACCACCGCTGGCCGCATGGACCCTTACGTCGACCTCTTCCAAGAAAACGGAGCATCCATGGTCATGCTGGCGAAAGGCAACCGCTCCCAGATGGTCACCGACGCCTGCAACAAGCACGGCGGCTTCTATCTTGGATCCGCAGGTGGCCCAGCTGCCCTCCTGGCCAAGGAACACATCAAGTCTCAAGAAGTCGTAGACTTCCCCGAGCTCGGCATGGAAGCGGTCTGGAAGATTAAAGTCGAAAATTTCCCAGCCTTCATCCTCGTTGATGATAAAGGGAATGACTTCTTCACTCAGATCAGCCAGTGCCCCGTGCACTAGTTCACCGCCAGCGTCCCTTTACCGCGATCCTCTCACAGGATCGCGGGGGGGATCCTGCTTCCGATCTTGGTGCCTGAAACCGGGCGCTCTCGATCACTCCACTTGTACGGACTTCAGAAGCCGCGTGTAATTATACGAGCCCCGCGTTAAAACGCGTGCCTTTCCTTTCCGATCAACCCCGACCATCTGGTCGCCTTGCCATCGTAAAGTCCACGGGAAATTAAGATTAGATGCCGTCTTACAGTTCACGGAAATACTCCCCCCTCCTCCGACCTTGATCAAGTCACCTCCCTTTAGGCATTCGTCCTCAACCAATATCTCCACCTTTCCAGTTGCGCTGATACGGATCCTAAATTCCCGAGAAAAACGCCAAGATCCAGCCATCGATGATTGCATAAGCTTCATCGGATTCACGCCAAGCCACTCCACCCAGTTCCCAGCCGATTCCGTAACCCCTTCCGGGAAATTAACCTTCGCAGTCTTTAAATCTCTGATCGCTTTCACATGAAGTAGACCGAGCGCTTTCCAAGCGCTCGAATTAATCTCCCCTTGCTTAACCTTCGCGAACTCTCTCACATGACCCAAAAGCGGACGACTCACTCTCACCTCTCGATTGTTAAAGTATCGCGGCAGTTCCAATGTCCCCACAGGTTGACACTTCAGAAACTCCTCAGCTTCCTCTCCCCCTGCCTTTAGAAATTCGCGCCGATTCGCTGAACGTTTCTCTCGGACACGCTCCTGTAATTTCGCCAAGGCCCTAACCTGGCTTACCTTTAAGTCACTCAGAACCCTTTCCTTGGATAAGGCAGAGGGACGGTCTTCCTCCGTAGGCATAGGGCTTTCACCCTTAGCACCCTTGGTATCTCCCCCCGTTCCTAGCACCAACATGACCACCAGCCCTAGGATCAAGACACTCACCAGCCCAATCACTAATCCTCCCCCACCCCGACTCTGTTGGGAGGCCAACGGCACCACCCTTCGCGGGGCTGCTCCCACCCCCGCATTTAGCGCTAAGCCCACCTTATTAGGCCGATCAAGCCACGCCTTTAAAACAACTTCCAACTCTCCCCCGTCTTGGAACCGGAGCGCTGGGTCTGGGTGGATCACCTTCCGGAGAATCTCCAGTAAGTTCACCCCAGGAGGAACAAACGCTAAATCTAGAGCATCCCCCCTCTCTACCGAGCGACCACACAAGAGTTCATAGAGAATGACGCCAAGCGCATAAGTATCCGATGAGAAACTTGCCGCCGCGGGATCGCTCAGCACCTCGGGGGCAAGGTAAGCGGGAGTCCCCATTACTAATCCTGATTCGATATCTGAATCAGGAACCGCCAACCCAAAGTCACCTAACTTAGGAACAACCTCCCTATTGATCAGAATATTTGCCGGCTTGATATCGCGATGGACGATCCCCATGCGGTGCGCCTCAGCAAGTCCAGATGCCACGGCATGAACTAAAGTCACCGCGACATCGCGATCAATCGCAACCCCTCCCATCGATTCATACAGATTACTCCCGTCTACGAACTCAATGACGAGATAGAGCATATCCGATATTTCGCCAAAATCATAGACGCCCACGAGATTGGCATGGGAGACCTTAGCCATCGCTTTCCCCTCCGCTTCAAAGCTTTTACGAAAAGCCTCATTCACCACTAACTCGGGTGGGAGAATCTTAATCCCCACCATCCGATCCAGAGCAATCTGGCGAGCCCGATAAACGGCACCCATCCCACCACAGGCGATGAGATCAATAAATTCATAGCTTGAATTCCATTGATTCAGATCCTCAACCCGAGGAGCTACAAAACCATCATAGTTTACAGATCCGCTCATTGAAAAATAGAATGTTTATCAAAATCAAAAAGAACAACTCGAAAACACCATCCAGCTAAATATTTAAATAACCCATAACACCGCGCTCGTCCCCCCCCCCACCTAAGGAACTTACCATCAACCCTCATCAAGAAATCAGAGAGCAAACAGACAACCTTTCAATTGGCCTTCTACCAATCCATGGAGTATCGGTCTTGGATCTCTATGCGCCAGATCTTTCCGATCTTCATTGCCCAATTCTTCTTATTGGCATCATTGGTCCTTGCGGCGCCCTCCGATGATCTACTCGGTTACTGGAAACTCGACAATAACGCCAACGACTCTGCCACTGAGGGCGTAAACACCGACAACGGCAGCTCGGTTGGAAAATTTAGCCCGCACGACCTCCTCGAATCAATCATCGAACCCAGTAAAGAAATCAACGATCAATGCGGTTCCATGACCTTCACTTTGAAGAATAAAAAACAAGTCGTAGGCCGCATCGTAAACCTTCGAGGAGAAACCTGCGAAGTCATCACAGACCTGATCGATCCGGACAAATGACCAATATCAAGACCTCCAGCATCAAGTCACTTAAGACCACAAAATACTCCATAATGCCCACCGGCCCCATGAACACCTTAGAGGATTTGGACATCCTAGACCTCCTCGCCTATATCCTCTCGATGGGTGACAAAGAGAACCCTCTCTACCAGAAGTAAACACATCGTCCTCTTCAAATCAGCCATCTCCAAGCAGACACCAGCGGTGGATCGTAACCTGAATTCCAAACCAGACATTCTTATCTGTCCTCCCATCGAGCGTCGCCACGGCGCTGATGCCCGGATCAGCTTGGATCCACTTATCATCTCCTACATAGGCTAAGATGTGGGCCCCACCATGGGTCACGGCGAGGTCACCGAGCAGGAGGTTTCCATAATCCATTTCGCGAATCTTTCCCTCAATTTTGGTTGGCACGGTGTAGCCTCGATAACCATCGCGCAGGGCACGGGCGCTCGCATCGAACCACCATTGCTCGGCCCAAGCTCGCAGGGCCACCCCGTTCACACGGCGGATTCCGTAGCTCAAAAGGGCATCGCGGTAGGCACGGCGCATCAAACCCGAGCAGTCGATTCCCACCGAACTCTCGCCTCCCCAAGAATACGTAGAACCCTCAAAGCCCCCTAGTCGCTCCAGATAGTCACGGCGCAACACAGCCGTTTCAATGGCTCGCCCCGGAAGAAAAAAGGGAACCGTCACCACCACCGAAAACAAAAGAACCAGCCCTCGTTTCTTCCAGAAAAGAAAAAGCATACCAACCCAAGCCACTCCCAAAAAAGCCAGCGTGATCAACTTGAACTGAGTATTATTAACCGGGCTCCAAGCAATCAAAACGACCGCCGCGATCGAGCCCAGCGTGATCAAAAGCAGGAACTGCCTCAGCGTGATTTTCTCCCAAAAAGGTTTCGGTCTGCTCTCATCCATTAAACGTCAGCCTAACCTCAGCCCCTCATCCCCGCCAACAGAATAACTTTTCACAAGGCTACTCACCTGCGGGAACACTTCCACAACCTGGTAAGAGAACCTCACGAGGCTTAGCGCCATCACCAGGTCCGACCATGCCACGGGCTTCGAGAATATCGATCATCCTTGCTGCACGGGTGTAACCGAGACGGAGGCGACGTTGCAGGAGCGAGGTGCTCGCCTTACCCTCTGCGCGAAGAACCTCGATGCAGCGCTCGATTGTTTCCTCATCCGCATCGGAGACTTCATCCTCGCCGCCATCGCCACCCGAGCCACCGCTTTCGATGACTTGTTGGATGCTCTTTTCAAATTTCTGTTCACTCTGATTCGCACAGAAGCCCACGATCTGCTCCACCTCCTCATCGGAGACAAAGGCACCCTGGCAGCGCTCCAACTTCGCAGAACCCGGAGGAAGGAAGAGCATATCACCCTTACCGACCAACTTCTCAGCGCCTTTGTTATCGAGGATCACGCGGCTATCGAGAGAAGACGACACCTGGAAGGCAATCCGGCTCGGGATGTTCGCTTTGATGATTCCAGTCACAACATCTGCACGTGGAGTCTGGGTCGCCACAATGAGGTGGATCCCAGCCGCACGGGCTTTCTGAGCGATGCGGGCAATGTTGCTCTCAACATCCGCCGGAGCGGTCTGCATGAGGTCTGCAAGCTCATCAATAATAACCACGATGTATGGGAAACGATCTGGGATCTCAAACTCCTCTTCCTCCCGCTCCTCTTCCGTAGCGATCGGGCCAAGGTCACCATCTTCGAAGGCTCTAGCCATCGACTCCACGGCTTCTTCATCGACGATTGAGTCCAGGTCTTCCTGCTCCTCTTCCGTAATGACTTCTTCCTCCACTTCCGGACGGACGCGGTCATTGAAGCTATCGAAGTTTCTCACTCCGAGCTTCGCAAAGACTTTGTAGCGACGCTCCATCTCATTCACGCACCACTTCAGTGCACCCACGACCCGCTTAGGATCGGTGACCACTGGGACCACGAGGTGAGGGAGCTTGGCGTAAACCTGCATCTCTACCACCTTCGGATCGATCATGATGAAGCGCAGTTCATCTGGCCCGAATTTGTAGAGAATACTCGTGATGATCGAGTTGATACAAACTGACTTACCCGCACCCGTGGCACCAGCAACGAGGCAGTGAGGCATGGCAGCGAGGTCTCCCACCACGGTATTTCCGTAAACGTCTTTTCCGAGAGCGAGCGGGATCTTTCTCTTAGAGCTGCGGAACGCATCGTCCTGCAAAAGCTCACGGAGCGCGACCGCCACCTTGACGTCATTCGCTATTTCGATTCCCACCGTGTCCTTGCCCGGAATCGGAGCGAGGATGTTAATGCGCTCTGCCTTCGTGGCACGTGCCAAGTCAGCCTCAAGCTGCGTGATACGGCTCACGCGGAGACCAATCGCAGGGTAAATTTCGTATCGCGTGATCGTAGGACCACGTGTGATGTCTCCCGCTGTTACTTCGACGCCGAAGGCTCGGCAAGTTTCAATGATGATGGTCTGAGTTGCCAACAACTCCTCACTGAAGTCCTCTGGTTCATCTTCTTCTTCGTCAAATTCTAGCAGATCAAAACCGGGTAATTCGTAGTCCTCAAATCCCTCCGTGCTCAAGCCTGTGTGGCCTGGCTTTTTGCGCTCAAATGGACGTGCCCCCATCGCAGGGTTCGCCGCCTTTCGGCTCGATGAATCGATAATCTGTGGAGCCGGGGTCTCACGGAGAGGCAGCACCACTTGGCCACTTTCCTCAACCTTCGTGCCATCAGCCTCGACCATCTCCTCCACCACTTTCGCTTTCTTGCGAGCCGCTTTCTTACGTGCCGGCACTTCAGCGACGGCAGAGACGGGGGCCGAAGCTCTCTGGCCACCTTCACGCCAATAAGAAATCCATTCTTTTGTCGAAGCCGTAGCCGACTTCACAAATTCCACCGGGTGCCATCCCATCAGGAGCATCAAGCTCGCAAAATAAACACCAAAGAGCAGGATCGCCGATCCCGCTGTACCGAAGAGGCTACGGAACAGATAATTCCCCAAGCCTTCGCCCAGTGCTCCACCCGACCAACCGCCGAGATGGATCCCTTTAAAAATCCCCAAAACATTAAAGAGCGCCGCGCTCGCCAACATCAAAATTGAAAAACCAAGGACCGTGCGCATCCCTAGCCGGCTCTTAAACCAAGCGACTGCCACTCCTAACCAAATCACCCCTGCCGCCACGATATAAGCCGCTGCCCCAAAGAGCCCGATAAACACCAGCCCAATCAAAGCCCCGATCGGTCCGATCAAATTCTTAGTCTCTCCATCCACCGCCCCATCCGGAGCGAAGCTATCCACCACGACCCAATCGACAAAATCCACTGGAGTATAACGCAATAAAGAAAAGAACATGAGAAGCCCCACGATAATTAATCCAACTCCGACCAATTCCTGGCCACCCTCCCTCTGCAACACGGCGTGCTGTTTCCTCGGCTTATTCTGCTTGGCCATGATCTTAATCTAGGAAAGACAATCCTCCCTGTGAGTAAGAATATCACACATGGGAGGGTCTTGAAGCAAGGAGGAACTTAAGGGAAGCTGCATAGTCAAAACTACCTAAGTTTATCTCATAGAACTATTATCTTGTCAGTATTTAGCCGCCTCTCCAACGTCCAGCCATGGACCCAATCATCTTGTCCCCTCTCTATATGACCCGCGTCTGGGGCGGCCGCTCCTTGGAAGAAAACTACCAGCGCCCTCTCCCCGATGATCAACCCTACGGTGAATCCTGGGAAATCACGGACCGCGAAGGCGAACAATCCGTCATCTGCGAAGGCCCCTTCTCCGGTAAAACCCTGCACGATCTTTGGGCAAACCAACGCGAGGAGATTTTTGGCGAAGGCCTCTTGGGCGACCGCTTCCCCCTCCTCATTAAAATTCTTGATGCGCGTGATGACCTCTCGATCCAAGTCCACCCACCTCAAGAAATCGCCCCCACCCTCGGCGGCGACCCTAAGACCGAAATGTGGTATATCGCGGATTGTGATCCAGAGGCAAAACTCTACATCGGCCTCAAAAATGGAACGACCCGCCAGAGCTTTGAGCAATCCCTCCTCGATGGCACCGTCGAGCAACAAGTCCATGCCGTAACCCCCACTCCCGGCGAATCGATCTTTATCCCTTCCGGCCGCCTCCACGCCATCGGCTCCGGATTCCTCATCTACGAGATTCAACAAAACTCCGACACCACTTACCGAGTCTTCGACTGGAACCGTATGGGGCTTGATGGCACTCCCCGCGACCTCCACGTCGAAGAATCACTCGCTTCCATCGACTTCACCGACTTCGAACCCGGCATGGATCAGCCCGATGGCAACACCCTAGCGCGCTGCGAATATTTCGTCGTCGATCAACACGACCTCCAAGCTGGAGAGCTCATCGCGAATCAAAACGACCGCTTCTCCATCATCACCATCGTCTCCGGCGAGGTCACGGCCACCAATGGCCGTGTCTTTAAAAAAGGAGACTTCCTCATCCTTCCCCGAGGCGCTTCCCCCCTCACCGCTCAGACTCAGGCCAAAGTCCTCCAGACTCTGATTCCGGAATAAAGCGTCACCCCTTCACAAAAAAACCCGCTCGGAGAAGCTCCGAGCGGGTTTAAAATGGATGGTTCAAGAGAAGTTCTTAGAACTTCACCGAGATACCGCTGGTGAGAGTCGTGTCGTCCTTACCAAGTCCTAAAGCAGGAACGTTGTCGTAAGTCCAACCCAGAGCAACCCGCCAAGCGAGGTTGTTGGTGATATCGGTGTCGAGGAAGACATCGCCCACGAGAGTGTAGTTCTGACCGTTTGTAGGATCAAACACCGCACCGAAGCTCTGCTTGAGAGTCATACGATCGCTCAGCTCCCAAGTGAATTTCTCAACGGCTACGGCAGAGAAGTAATCATCCGTCGTTCCCGCAACTTCCTCGAAAGTAAAGCCAGGTCCAGCTTCGACACTCAGAGTCATTTCGTCATTCTTGACGAGATAGTAACCAGCAGTCACAGCTGGAGTGACACGGTAAGTGATGTCAGAAATATCATCACGAAGGAAGCCAACGCTGGAACCGACAAACGCGCGATCACTGAGGATACGGTTATACTGAACAGAAGCCCGGAGGGAGTCAGCGCTCGTATCCCCCTCATCTTCAGCGTAGGTGTAGTTCGCAGTGAGGAAGAGTTCCTGATTCCGTTCGCGGTAAGCGCTGTCAATGGAGACACCGATGGAAAGATTATCCGAGTTACCTTTGGCAAGTGCCACTCCGAGAGCGGCTGAAGTGCTCCAACCACCCTGGATGGCATCAGGACCAGCGCTGTCTGGTTTGAGGGGCTGGTGACCATCTGCACCGGGATCTGAGAAACCACCAAGGGCATAAGAGAGACCCATTGAGAGCGTGGTATCATCCGACTGCTGACCCGCAGCGGGGCTGCTATCATACTGGTAGCGCACCAAGGTCCGCACGGCCCACTGCTGAGAAATAAGAGTGTCAATACCGACCTCTACGTTGAGCAGGTAATCGTTAAAATCTTCGACTCTTGGAGAAAAAACGGCGGACTGCCAAAGCTTAGAGCGGCGGCTAAGCTGGTGCTCAAATCGCTCAGAGAAACGGATGGTTGCGAAGTCACGCGCCACACCGCCTTGTTCTTCCCAGGCAATGCCAGGACCAACTTCAAAAGAGAGGCTCGTGGTGCTATTCTTGATTGTGTAATAACCAAGGCCGACTCCAAGATCGACACGATACTTGATGTCTGAGATCTCATCATTGAGGTAAGAACCGTGCACACCGACATAGGCTCGTTCCGAGAGAAGGCGGTTATATTGACCGAAAACACGAAAGCTATTCGTCGAGGCCGCGCCGTTGCTTTCCGAGTAAACGTGATCAGCTCCAACAAATCCCTCATTGGCACCCTCTTCATAAGTGGCCAGAAGTTGAAGGGTATAAGAGAGGTTGTCTGAGTTACCCTCAGAGAAGCCAAGACTCGCTGCTCCAGTAACTTCCCAAGGCGACCCTGGAGCTGGAGAGAGAGAAAGTGCATTTAAATAATCTCCTGCGGAAGAAGCCGCAAGTGCGTGAGCCGTAAGACCGGCGAATAAACAGAGTTGTTTTTTCATAATAATGGGGGTGGCTCCTTGAAACCAACGAAGTGGTTAGATAACTTTCCCAGAGCGCTTTGACAATCATTCCTATGATTTTTTTTCATCATCAACCGCCTATTTTTGTGCTTCCCAACTCGAGCGATCGTCGCTACGGGCTAAATAAAGAGTCCCATAATAAAAAGCAAACTAGAATGCTAAGGTATCCGAGGCTCATGCACAGGATCGCCCGTCCCTTTTAAGAGACATTCAGCATCACTCATCGCTCGAGTAATTTCCGTTCATCAATCTTTAAATAACGGAAGAAGCTAAAAGCTTGATAGAAATGACGAACCAACGTCTCAGGATTGACCTCAGCGACAATTCCATCTTAGCTTTCGGCGTGCGATTGATCTGGCTCCCCCTCCCCCTGTTTGCCTTGACTGCTTGTAAGAACGACTCCACGGAAGTGAAGCCTCGTAGACCTGTCGAGGCACCTCGAATCTCTTTCTCAACAGAAGTCCGGCCGATTTTAATTGAGAACTGCGTCTCCTGCCACACTGACATCCCTCTCCATGACCCCGCCGGATGGGACGTCCTCCATGCTCATAAAGAGGACATCCAAACCCCCGAGCTTTTAAAAAAATGGGTCGAGCAAGGACGCCTCATGGACTCGCACTGGGCCGAGACGCCTTTACGTAAAGTGGAGGGCAACTCGATCGATGACTTCCTAAAATCAGCCCCAGAAAAGGCCGAACCACGTGAGGCCCCTCAGGCCATGTTTACCGCATCAGTCGTAGACCTCTTAGCGGGCGATTTAATGCCGGACAAAATGCGGGCGGTCTCCACTGGTTACCTACGTCAAGGCGACGACACTCCGCATTGGCGAGCGACTAAGGTGGCCCGAGAATTCCTAGGGCTAAGAATTGAGTGCGCAAGCTGCCACGATCATCCGAGCGAAAAATGGCCACACTCTCGCTACCAAGAATTAGCCGATCTTTTTACAACCCCCTACGATCATCTGCCCAAGGCCCTCCCCCCTCTCTTAGTCAAAGTCAGCGAGGAAGAAGCGATGAGGATCAAGGAACTCAAAGCGGCGGTGGTAGACGCATCAAAAAGCGCCGCAGCAGATGATGATGATTACCTTAACTGGCTCGCCCTCGACGAGGGCGTCCCATCTTTACCCGGGCTAGTCGCAGCCTACTCCTTCGAGGGCGGCCACCTCCACAACCTCGCCCCCATGGGCTCGGTAAAGGCAGATGGCAAGGACCTCACCGCGGGCGATGGCATCCATGGACAGGGCTTGTTTTTCAATGGCCTGAACCAACTCATCTTGACGGAACTCCCAGGGAGCAGCGAGTTAGATCGCTTCACAATTTCAACTTGGATTAAGCTCGGACCAGAAGCACTGGACGATACTCCAATCGTCACAATTGGATCGCGCGAGCGAGGCTTCGAGTTCCGCGTAATGGGCGGAAAACTCCAAGCACGCTGGACCCGTTTCTGGCCACAACTGGCAATGGCCGCGACTTCACAATTACCACAAATCGCACCACATCGCTGGGCCCATGTCGCCGTGAGTTATGACGGCACCCGCCTCGCCTCAGGGATACAAATCTATTTAAATGGCTTCCCCGTCAAAATGGAGACCACGGCCACTGAGCTCATGAAATCAGTCTTACCTAAGAACGAGGCCTTAGTCGTCTCAGGCAAGGGACTCTTACTCGATGAATTCCAACTCTACGCTGATGTCTTAACCCCGATTGGAGTTCGGCAAATCTTCGATGGAACAAGCCTCGTAAAATCCTACCAAGAAGGCGGAGATCTCCGCGACTTCTATCAACGGCACTTTGGAAAGGGAGAAAAAGAACGCCAAGCACGCATCCTAAGCCTAGGGCGAAAACTCCTCAAGACAGAAGACGCCTTGCCAGCTTACTTAGTGATGGCCGAAAAAACAGAGACGGAGGCAGAGCGCGAGGCGAACTCACAGGAACCACGCAAATTTAAAAACCGCCTCAAATTCGCACAAAGCCTGAACAAGGACCTCTTGTCCCGCTCTCTCGCTAATGAGATTTGGAGAAGGCACTTTGGCTCCCCCCTCGCTCACTCTCTAGGAACGAGCGACCCTCTTCCAGAACATGCTGACCTCCTCGAATGGCTCGCTGGAGAACTCAAGAAAAGCGACTTTAACATCACCAACCTTGGTTTACTCATCCGCGAATCGAAGGCCTGGACGCAAGAATGGCAGAGCCTCAAAGGGAAACCTGCAAATTGCCCGCGACCAACCGAGTAGGCGAAAAGACACGAGGGGAGGTATCCCCCGCCACCTTATCCCCGCCTTCATCTTGTCTGCTACTTAATCCCGCCTGTAGCCCGCCCAGCTCGTGCGGCATCGACCAAATCATGGAGGACTCCTAAGCCCTCTCGCTTTACAGCATCAATCCCACTCGGCCACTTCAGCGACTCCTCTAAATCCGCGAGTTCATCAACGGCCTCACGTATGTGATCCTCCGAGTGATCATCAAAATCCAAAAGCGGAAGCTCGTCACGATCAAGATCATCAAGCTTGAGACGGAAAATCTTAAAGGTTTTTTGATCAAGTTCTTCCACGGTCGCGAAGCGGGCCTGTCGCTCTTCCTTGCGGGTTTTTCGGCGCTGTTCACTTTCATCGAGTTGCGCGAGACGAGTCTCACGCTTCAGCGATATCACATTCTCCGCAATCTCATCCTTAGCTCGCCCAATATCACTCAAAAGGTATTTAAAATACGGTTCGTTCTCCATCCTTTGTCGACTCCGATCTTGGAGATGAGCGATAAAAAGCCCCGATCTCTCACGGGGCTTAAAAGCATCTGCCGCGCGAATCACATCATGCGGAAGTGCGTATTTCTCGTAGCCCTCGCCAACCTCATAAGCATCGCTCATGTCAGGAAGAATCAAATCAGGAACCACCCCTTTAATCTGCACTGAACTCCCAGAAACACGGTAGTATTTTTGGAAAGTAAGCTTCAACCAACCCGCCCGTGCGCGATCAGAAAAGATGGGCATGTAGTCAGCGATATCCATCGTTTTTTGAACTGTCCCTTTTCCATAAGTCGCCGCCGCCCCCACGATCACCGCTCGATTATAGTCCTGCAATGCCCCCGCTAAAATCTCAGTCGCCGAGGCGCTCCCCCGGTTAGTAAGGACGATGAGCGGGCCATCATAAAGCGGCTTACGGTGGAGCGATTTCAACGAGCGAACCTGCCCATTAAGCGCCTTCACCTGCACCACGGGACCTCGACCCATAAATAAACCCGTCATCCGCTGCACTTCGGACAGCGAGCCCCCTCCATTATCACGGAGATCGAGCATGATCCCATCAATCTCCTCCGTCTTTAGCCTCTTCAACAATCGCTCCACATCGACCGAAACACGATTTCCAACATCATCAAAATCAAAATAAAATGAAGGCACCGTGATGACCGCCAACTTCGTAAACTCCACCACTTCCTCAACCTCCTCAACCTCCTCAACCTCCTCAACTCCTTCAACTCCTTCAACTCCTTCAATCTCCTCAATCTCCTCAATCTCCTCAATCTCCTCAATCTCCACCTCTATCACCTTCTTGTATTCGTAGATTTTAGCCGAGACCAGATCATCCTCCAGCGTGACCACTCCACGTGGAATCACAATTTCTAGAACCTCATCTACTCCATCAAGCTCCCGGTTCACCCGAAGCCCCACAGGTGAACCTTCTTCCCCTAAAATATACTCAATGACCTTATTGATGGGCTTGAACATAATATCCTCCCACACCCCGTCATTCTCGGGTGAAATCGCGATAACCCGGTCACCCAGCTCAAGCTCACCATGGCGATCCGCCGGTCCATCATTCACGATACCGTAAATCTCCGTCTCCCCCTGATCATTCATCGAGAGCCGCGCTCCGATCCCGACAAGAGCATTACTCACATCGATCCTAAACTGCTCCATCTCATTCGCGCTAAAATACTCGCTATGTGGATCATAAGCATTCGTAACAGCGCTCAGAAAATAATTTGTAATATCCTCCTGATTAACCCCTTCGACCGTTTTCAGAAGTCGATCAAACCGAAGCGAGACCTTTTCCTTCGCCGTGGGGCCATCACGAAAAGGATCTAGCTTCCCCGTAGCTAGAGCGCGGGCTTGGAGGCGTTCACGGTAAACCTCCTCGCTGAGAATCATTTCCTCTAATGACTCTCTCCAGATTTTCTGGATCGCAGGCCCATCCACCGGCCACTCCGCATCTTCACGATCACGCATCACAGAGCGCTCCTCATCGAAATCGAATTGATCAATCTCCAAAAGTTGGCGCACGTAGGACACCCGTCCCGTGACCCTTCTCCGATAAACATCAAAGAGCCGCTCCGCAATTGGCATAAAAGTCTTCGTACTAATATGATCATGCAAGCTACGCTCATAAAGGCGCCGGAACTCCTCAACCTCCGAAAGCAAGAAATAGGTCTTCTCCCCATCTAGGTGCGATAAATAGCGCTCCAAAAAACGAACACTCAGATCCTCATTAAATGGCAAACGCGCGTAATGCCCGTTTTGCAGGAGCCGCGTCATCTCCCGCCCCACCAGCTCAAACTCCGCGGCGGGAGCAGACATCGAAACAATAACACTCAGGCCAAACGCGGCACAAGTGGAGGAGATAAAAGATGGGAGCTTGAGCATAGAGCGTGACCAAAGTAACGAAAACCGACTGTCAGGAGACTTTGACAGCATACAGGCCACTGTCGATTCCATTTACAAACAGCCCGAGTTCACAACATAGAACGGCACCCAGCGGCAAAACTGTCATCTCAGAACACCTAAAGAGCCCCGCACACCAAATGAGAATCGTCAGCCAGAGTCGGCCAGACTGCCGCCTCATTTACAAAATCCTCACTTTTCCCAAAAATGGGGGCTTGACCCTACCCCAACGTCCTCATAGCGTCCCGCCTCCCCGCTGGACCCCGGGGATTTTTATCATGGAAAAACATACTCGCGGAGTTGAACTCAAAAATGGAGAGAGCGTAGATCGTGCTCTCAAGCGCTTGAAAACCAAGCTCGACACAGAAGGTATTCTTGAAGAGATGCGCCGCCGTCGTGCGCACGAAAGCACCATCACCCGTGCGATTCGCAAGGCCCGCACCGCTCCTAAGCGCAATAAAGTCCGTTGGAGATTCCAGAGCGAAGGACAAGTCGCCACCGCAGCCGCTGCAGCCGCAGCCCGCAACGCCGAATAGACTCTTTTAAAACACCCATACTGGGTCCAACAAAAAAATTCACCTCGCGGGATTCTCCTTCGAGGTGCTTTTTTGCCCACATCCCAATCCAATCTCAACCAAGCTGAGCCCTAAAACAGTAAGCTTCTCCACCCTTATAGTATCGCGCGGAGCGCCTCATCCGTAAAACACCCCTTGCAGGAATCAATGAACACGCTAAACTACCCCTGATATGAATTCAAAAATCAGATTTGGCATGTTGTGTGCCTTCGGAGCAATCGCCCCAGTCGCCTTGGTGACTTCGGCTACTGCTGAAGAGGTCGCCGCATCAACTATCCAAGGATACAACGTGTCCTTCAGCGGTGGTGGTTGAGGCGCAGCAAGCAAAGCCCGTGCGGCTTTGACTAAAATGGAAGGCGTCGATAAAGTCATGCTTTCCGGCATGACTGCTTTCGTCACTACTTCAGGAGACGACGTAAAAATCAGTCGAGGAACCGTCCGTAAGGCCTTCGAAAAGTCCGGCCTCAAAGTCGAGCGTGTCGGCAAAAAGGAGATTACCTCCCCACAAGAAACCTACAGCATCGCAATCAGCGGTGGCACATGAGCACAGACTAACGAGAGATTGCGTGCCGATCTCGAAAAGTTAGATGAAGTCAGTGCTGCCTTCGTAAACGAAGGCAACATTACCCTTCTCATGGCCTCTACCGGTTCCTTCGACGAGGAAAAGATCGGTAAAATGACCGCAAATCGTAAGTCAGTCATCAAGACTGCTACTAAGACAAGTAGCCCACTCTAAGGACTGCCCTTTCCAGAAATTCAAACGAAAAACCCGGCCTGTCCCTGACAGTGCCGGGTTTTTTATTTCTAAAACATCAAACTACCTCTCCGCCAAAAACAAAGTATGCGTAAACCGCTTCGCCCGCGGATACGCCTTCGCAGGGATCGCATCCACGCGAGAAAAGACCTTCCGCAGCAACTTCACAAACCCCGGATCCTCATGCGCTGACCAATAAACAGCCCTCCCCCGTGGCCTCAAAGCAGCCCTTGCAATCTCTAAGCCACGCCGTTGATAAAGCCGCCCATTCCCCTTCTGCACCAACGGGTCAGGACTATTGTCCACATCTAACAAAATCGCATCATAGCGCTGCCCACCCTGCATGATCTTAAAAACATCCTTCTTCAGCACCGTCACCCTCGGATCATCCAAAAGAGC